>CAZVXQ010000066.1:0-4081 GCA_964630815.1 uncultured Candidatus Saccharibacteria bacterium
GAGCAAAACCTTGCAAGGTTTTGCGTGTCTAAGAAAGGCCTATTGCGCAGGGTCTGTCCATATTGCACCAAGGTAAATGTATGATAACATCACCCTATGAGTTTTTTTTCTCCGAAACTTGGGATTGATTTGGGTACTGCAAATACTTTGGTTTTTTTGCCTGGAAAGGGAATCGTTATGAATGAGCCTTCTGTGGTTGCTATTTCTCAAACAGAAAAAAAGGTTTTAGCTGTCGGTAATGAAGCAAAAGAGATGATTGGACGAACTCCAGATGATATCATTGCTTATCGTCCAATGCGTGATGGTGTGATAGCTGATTATCATATTACCGAAGCCATGCTTCGATATTTTATAGACAAAGCCCTCGGAAAATTCTCATTTTTTAAGCCAGATGTTATCGTTTCCGTTCCGGCTGGTATTAGTTCGACCGAGAGACGTGCTGTAATTGAAGCTAGTATCCGGGCAGGTGCAAAGAATGCTTATGTGGTCAAAGAGCCCGTGTTGGCTGCAATTGGTGCTGGTATACCTATCCATGAAGCCAGAGGGCATATGGTGGTAGATATTGGTGGTGGTACAACGGATGTTGCTGTTATTTCTCTTGGTGGAATCGTTTCTTCTACTTCGGTCAAATGTGCAGGTAACAAAATGGACTCAGCTATCACGGATTATATAAAAAAGACTTTCAACTTAGCGATCGGTGATCATATGGCAGAAATTATAAAAATAAATATCGGTTCGGCTGTACCGCTAGATCAAGAGCTTTCTATGATGGTCAAGGGTCGAGATTATATCTCAGGCTTGCCTCGTTCAGTAGAAATCAAAACCAATGAAATGGTAAAAGCGTTATCGTCTCCATTGCGCGATATGATCAAAGCTATTCGAGATGTTTTGCAGGAGACGCCACCAGAGCTTGCAGCGGATATTATTGATCAAGGTATTACTCTTACCGGTGGTTCTTCATTACTTCGAAATTTGCCTGAATTAGTTTTCAGACGTACCGGAGTGAAAGCACAACTTGCGGATGAACCACTGCTTTGTGTGGTCAAGGGTACTGGTATTGCACTTGAGCATCTAAATGTTTACAAGAAGGCGATGATTTCGAAGAGGTAGGAGGGAATAGGTGAAAGGTATTAGGTAAAAGGTTATAGGTAAAAGGTAAGAGGTAATAGGTGAAAGGTTATAGAGAAAAATGCAAAAGTGCAGATGTCTGACATATGTAATCCATAGTCATATGCAAAAAACAAAATTAGAACTCAATAAATTGGAATATAATGCTTATGCTCTCATCGGTGACACCTCTGTAGCTAATGTGCTCGTTTCAGTACTAAAGAGTGATTTTGGTATCGATAAAGAGGGTAATCAAGATTTTTTCTATGGTAAATATGAAAATTTAAATATCGATGATGCGCGAAATATAAAGAAAGCTCATGAATCTAAGCCGGTCACTATACAAGGTAAAAAGATTTTCATCATTGTTGCCAATAACATAAATACCGAAGCCCAAAATGCGCTTTTGAAACTACTTGAAGAGCCAGCAACATATGCATATTTTTTTATAATTATTCTGCAGTCGGGATTGTTGTTGCCCACGGTTCGCTCACGCTTGCATTTTGTTGAAGGTATAAATAATTCAAATAATACTTATAAAGTCGAAGATCTTATAAAAGATGTAGCTAGTTTTATGCGAATGAATAAAGTCAAAAGATTAGAAATGGTAAAGAAGATAATTGACGATATATCAAAAGAAAAAAAGACAAAACAGTATGCAATAGATTTTGTAAATGAAATTCAAAATCAGATTCGCGATGGTCGAGGTCAATATGATGGTACTGCTGATAGTAGAGCTAAATTATCTGCACCTCTAGAGGCTACTCAAACAGTTCTAAAATATCTCAATGATCGAGCGCCGTCAGTAAAAATGTTATTGGAATATGTGGCTTTGAATGTTTGAGGTGAAGTTAGTGAGAGTTATTACTTTAAATAATCTTTACGTACAGTAAACTCAATAAAAAGAAGTCATTTTCTTTTTGTGCAACTTGCGTATGATGCTTCCGAGTTAATAGTTATCAATCCATTATCTGCCTAAGTTTATAATAGACTGACGCACCAATCGCATACTCGTTGTCACAAAAAGAAAATGACTTCTTTTTATTGAATTATTGCGAACTTCCAGTATAATTAGCTAGTTTTATAGTGAAAAGAAAAAGCGCCACATGTCGGACGTGTAGCGCTTCAGTTTCAGTGACGAACGGTATCTTTTTTCCTTTCGTTGATTCTTGATTTTGCCACTCCAGGCTTCGTCGGTGGGGTTGACAGCCCCTACTAAGTGCCCTCTCACCAGAAACATGGCAATTTCTGGCTAGCCAGCACATCCCGATTTTCGGAAGCCTTTCCCCGCTCAAGGGGTGAAGTCGGCTGATCTAGTAGTATTGTATACTATTATATAAAAAAAGTCAATACCCCTCATTTTATTATCAATTTATGTGCTATAATCAAATAAATTACAAAATAATTTCAAAAACATGGCTTACGACTTCAATTCCTTCAAAAAACAGCTCGCTGGTACCGATGAATGGCTCAAAAAAGAATTTAGTCAGATTCGCACAGGTCAAGCCTCACCGCAGATACTCGATGGTGTAAAGGTAGAGATCTTTGGTGCACCAATGTCCATAAAAGAGCTTGCCAGTGTTACTATCGAAGGTGCACGATCTTTGCGTATCTCACCTTGGGACAAGAGTCAGACAAAAGAGATAGAAAAAGCAATTACAGTTGCAAATCTTGGTCTATCGATTGTAGTCGATGATCAGGGGCTTCGAGTAATGTTCCCAGAGCTTACTGCTGATAGGAGAAAAGACATTGCAAAAATGGCTAAGGACAAGCTTGAAGATGCAAAAAAACAGGTGCGAGGCCATCGTGATGCGGTAATAAAAGACCTCCAAAACAAAGAGAAAGAAGGTGGTTATGGCAAAGATGAGATTTTCCGCCTCAAAAATGAAACTCAAAAACTCGTTGATGAGGCAAACAAGAAACTTGATGATCATTATTCACGAAAAGAAAAAGAAATCTTAGGCTAAAAGCAAACAGATGACCACTATTATATTTCTCATAGTTCTTGCGGTATTAATTTTCGTTCATGAGCTTGGACATTTCGTTTTTGCAAGACTAAATAAAATACGTGTCGATGAATTTAAGATTGGCTTTGGTCCAAAAATATTTTCTTGGACAAGAGGGGAGACAAAATATGGTCTAAATCTGATTCCATTTGGTGGCTACGTCAAAATTCATGGCGAAAATCCTGACGAAGATTCTATAAGTGGCAAGGACAAAGATAGAAGTTTCATTAACAAGAAACCGTGGCAACAACTTATTGTTCTTGTTGCCGGCGTCTTATTCAATTTTATCTTCGCTTGGTTACTGTATGTTTGTGTTTTTGTATCAGGGGTTACAGCAGATCCTCAAGGTTTTGAAATTTACAAAAATCATTTTTCTAACCCAAGAATATTGATTACTCAAGTTAATGAAGATTCACCAGCACAAAAAGCTGGTCTCAAAATCGGTGATGTTATATCAGGAATAGATACTAGCAAGGATATGACCGTTCAAGACATTCAGACTGCAATCAATGCAAGTGCTGGTCAAAAAATTTCTATCCAAATAAATCGTGCTGACAAAAGTGAGTCGATAGAAGTTTCTCCAATTAGTGGTCTAGTGGAAGATCGTTATGCTATCGGTGTTGCAATGAGTGAAGTTGTCGATATTAAATTGCCATTTTTCTCAGCGATATACGAGGGTTTGCACTATACTGGCTTTATGATAAAGGAAACAGTAGTTGGACTTTATGATTTCTTTGGAAATATATTCAAAGGACAAGCAGATTTCGCATCTGTTTCTGGTCCTGTTGGTATTGCAGGAGTAGTTGGTGGGGCAGCTGAAATGGGCTTTACCTATCTTCTCATGATAACCGCAATTATTTCTATCAACCTTGGAGTTATCAATCTAATACCTTTTCCTGCTTTGGATGGAGGACGAGCATTATTTGTAATTATTGAAAGTATAACAAGAAGAAAGATGGCACCAGTCT
>CAZVXQ010000067.1:0-4065 GCA_964630815.1 uncultured Candidatus Saccharibacteria bacterium
GTCCGAGAATAGACGAACCCGATCCAGACAAAGAAGAAGCAATTATCGCAAAATCAGTCAAAGAGGAAGCAAAAAGATTGAAAAAATCTGTATTTCCAGAATATGAAATAGGAGTGATGCACGGCAAAATGAGACCAAATGAAAAAGATAGTGTGATGGCGGATTTCAAAGCCGGTAAAATCCACATTCTCTGTGCTACCTCAGTCGTCGAAGTTGGAGTCAATGTACCAAATACAACCGTAATCATCATTGAAGGTGCTGAAAGATTTGGTTTGGCACAATTACATCAACTTCGTGGCAGAGTGATGCGCAGTAATCATCAGGCATACTGTTACGCCTTTACCGAGACTAATTCGGCAAAATCAATAGAGAGACTCAAAGCCCTACAATCTGCCAAGAATGGTTTTGAACTGGCCGAACTTGATCTAGCACAACGTGGTGCTGGCCAACTATCCGGTAGTCAACAATGGGGTGTTTCCGATATTGCCATGGAAGCACTTCAAAACCTCAAGATGGTCGAAGCAGCAAGAAATGAAGCTGACGCACTTATCAAGGAAGACGTTTCACTTTCAAAATATCCGGAACTAAAGTATAGGTTGGATGAACATACAAAAGAAGCGCATTTCGAGTAAAGTCCAGCGTTTCTTTCATTGTATTAATAAAAATTAGTACTACAATTAACCATAGTAGTTCTTTAGTTTATTAACTAACAAGAACACATGTCTACATTTGCTTTCATTTGCCTTATGGCACTCTCGTACATAACAGGCTTCATTACTGCTATGAAAATAAAAGATAAGGGTTGTGATTAATTTTGTTGACTCAATTAAGAAAATTTACTATCCCTATTGTACAAATCGCCCTTTAGTGGGCAGCGCCCTTCGAAAGAAAGGAGGAAGATGAGCCTTTAAAGCAAAGTTTTGGCGGCTTGTTTGATTGGATAAAATAATGTGGGTTCCATTATACCAATAAGATTAATTAACCTCTTTGTATCTAAAGGAATTTTTTTGTTAAATTCCATCTATCGAAATCTTTTTGCACGGAGATAATTTTCTCAAATGATAGAAATATTTCAATCTACCATCGTGACAAATAATATGCCGTTCTTTAAAAACTTGGTCCGCCTCCCTGGACTCGAACCAGGGACCCTCGAGGTATAAGCTCGATGCTCTAACCAGCTGAGCTAGAGGCGGTCGCACATTTTCACAAACTCTCGCGCAATTGCTATTCTAAGACAATTTGACCAAAATTGCACCTTACACCTTCTTATCATCACTCTTCTTAACCACGATCCCCTGCGCGACCAAAATCGTCTCATATTCTTCTCGCTCAATCGTCTCTACTTCAATCAATCGTTTTGCTATTGCCTCAAAAGCAATCTTATTATCGATAAGAGTCTTCCTTGCAACTTCTCTAGCATCATTCATGATCTTGGAAACTTCACCATCAATATCGGAAGCGACTTTTTCAGAATATTCACGATCAGAAACACCCATTCCATAAAGAACTTTGCCCTGAGCGCTTTCGAGAGCAATCGGACCGATTTTGTCGGACATACCATAACGAGTTACCATATCTCTTGCAAGAGCGGTTGATACTTGGAGATCATTTGAAGCACCGGTCGTAAGATCACCAAACATCATTAGTTCGGCCACGTAGCCACCAAGTGAAACAGCTATATCATCTAGAAATTCCTTTCTTGATTGCAATTTACGTTCCTCAAAAGGTAACTTAAGTGTGTAACCCGCTGCTCGACCGCGTGAAATTATTGATATTTTGTGTACAGGATCTGCATATGGCAATACCGAAGCAATAATTGCATGACCAGCTTCATGATATGCTGTAATCTCTTTTTCTTTCATAGAAAGAATATGACTGCGTCTCTCTGGTCCGAGCATAACTTTTTCTATTGAGCGAATGAGGTCGAATTGCCCAATCTTATTTCTATCTTCACGAGCAGCAAGAATAGCTGCTTCATTCATAAGAGACGCCAGATCTGCCCCAGAGAAACCAGGCGTTCTCTCAGCAACCACTTTTATATTTACATCTTCTGCCAACTGCTTCTTTGCCGAATGAATCTTGAGTATTTCTTCTCGGTCACCTCGATCTGGAAGATCAATGACCACTCTTCTATCAAATCTACCAGGACGAAGCAATGCTGGATCCAAAACATCCGGCCTATTTGTAGCGGCCATTACAATTACTTTTTCATTTGGTTCAAAACCGTCCATTTCAACCAAGATCTGATTTAGGGTTTGTTCCCTTTCATCATTACCACCACCCATGCCCGAACCTCGTGCCCGACCAACTGCATCTATCTCATCAACAAAGACGATTGCTGGACCCGACTCTTTTGCCATTCGGAAAAGATCGCGAACGCGCGATGCTCCAACTCCAACAAACATCTCTACAAATTCTGAACCGGAAATAGCAAAGAATGCTACATTAGCCTCACCCGCTACCGCTCTTGCTAGCAAAGTCTTGCCTGTACCTGGGCCACCCATGAGAATCACACCCTTTGGAATTTCAGCACCGATCTCGATAAATTTCTTTGGATTTTTCAAAAAATCAACGATCTCCATCAGTTCTTGTTTTGCCTCTTTTGCACCCGCCACATCTTTGAATGTGACTTTCTGCTTTATGTCATTTGGCATAGTGATACGAGCTTTTGATTGTCCAAAAGATAATGCTTGAACACCTGCACCTCGCACTTGTCTCGAAATTAACCAGACAAAGAAAACCAAAAATAATATTGGTGCCAAAAATGGAGCCAAAGCTGAAGTCCAATACCAAAATCCACTTGGTTCTGCAAAAGTAATAGTAGTAGAGGCAAGTTTTGCTGGAGTTACTCCAAAACGAACTAATGATTCTGTAAGGGATGAATCAGCTTCCTTTTGAGATAATTTTGTAGTGTTATCTTTGTATTTGGCAGTTACCATATCACCTGAAATTTCTAGAATACCAACATTACCCCTCTGGACATCGGTAGCCAATTCTGAAAGAGAAATCTCCTCTTTTGCAACAGAACGTTCTGAATATTGAGAATATATACCAGTCACAAGCAAAAACAGCAATACCACGATAGACAAAATATTGAAAAAACCAAGGCCATTAGGCATAATTTTTAGGCCTTTTTTGTCCTTCTGATTTGGATTTTTGATCATATTATCTGGCATATGTTTATCTTGCAGATGTCTGACATCTGCAAATTGAATTTTACGGTTTTTCTACTTTAACTTCTTTTATCATTTGAGGCAAGGTAATTATGATTTGACAATAAATTTAACAAAACGGCTCATATTATTAAATATTCTCTCTAATCTGTTATACACTTTTTCTGATGCATAAAATACTTTAAGCGGTATAATATTTCCAGAAAGGAGGTGAGCAAAGTGACACAAAAGAGACACTTATCTGCAGAGACCATTTACAGCGAAGCCTTACGCCTCGCAACAGGTGAAAGAAATATGTACTTCACCTATCTAGAACTTAAGGCGAATGGCGAAGATCGTACACCAACAGCTGTAGAGGCGATGATTCATTATCTTCGACACGGAGGATACAAAGAAACGCTCGAATCTCTAGGTGTCGAAGAGTATCCCTTCACCACGAGCACACCATCTCAAGAGAGAGCACAAAAAATCCATTCTGACTAACGCGCTCCATAAACCGGGCGCGTTATTTCAATTGTTAAAAATATTTTTTCAGAATAAATTAGTTATCTAAAAAATCTTTTAGAATTGGAACGCTACCGACAAGCTCAAAAATATTACCACCATAAAACTTCAAATAAACAAAAAGTCCGAGACCTGCAACAAACACCAATAAAATAATAAAAACAAGAATCTTGATAAAAATAGATGAGCCTTGTTTGCGCTGATCTTGAGAATAAACATTTTGCGAAACTAGCTCATTAGATCGAGGTGAGATCGGTGACATTGATTGAGTTTGAGTCTTTTGAATTTGCACTTCATTGATTGCCGAATAAGCATTATTTATATCAGTAATCCTCCAGCCGTTTTGAAGTAATACATCCACAACAAGATCGCGCGAAACTCCGTTTTC
>CAZVXQ010000068.1:0-3880 GCA_964630815.1 uncultured Candidatus Saccharibacteria bacterium
GATAATGATTGTGTGGACAATATATATTTAATCTTTTTATGACTTCTTGTCAAATCTATCTTAATGAGCAAATGCACAAGATGCGGTAATACGAGATATTCAAAAAAAGCCCTGATCAGTATTGATCAGGGCTTAGAATAAAGACACTATCCTGTCGGAGAAATAGTTTTGAGCATTCGCTCAGCGCCATCATCAAGCTGCTTGTCGAGTTCGCGAATCCAATGACGAACTTTCGTCACAAACTGCAGAGCAAACTGCTCAACATATCCACGACCAAGCTTTTGATACGCAAGTTTCTGGAATTCCTCCAGAACCCACTTCGTGACAACCTTGGGCGTCTTGCATATATCAACGAAGGAACGATGCAGACCACCAAGATCACTCTTGAAGGTTGCGGCTGTTTTTGGCTTTTTCGCCATTTTTTTCTCCATTCCATCCACCGTTTCCGCCTTCCGATGAACAGATATTTGTGATGATTGGTTGGTGCGATTTATGCGGATCGGATGATTATAGTGATAGACCTGTATTGTCAATGATTTTCAAAGAGTTCTCAACGCAAACGATATCAAAGAAAAAATATCATTATTTTGATCTTATTGTTCTTTGATTAATCCAAGCCTTGTTCATATTACCAAAAGTACATACCTCAATATTCACTACTTGTCAAGCGAGAATACTTGTCAGAGAGAGAGAGAATATGTTACAATTTCCACACTATATTTCTAAAATCGTAATATGTGAGGATGAGGACCAGAACAATACACACCTTCTGTAAAGGAAGAAAAAGTAAATCCAAAACCAACTGTCGAAAGTACTACGGTAGCTCAAGACGCACTAGATGCGGCAAAAACAGATACACAAAAAGACCTTAACGACCTCAAAACAACAATTAACACCGTTAAAGTATCAAAAAATGGATTGAGAGAATTCACAAAAGCACTTGATTCAAATGCAGACTATAAAACACAAGTAGAACAAA
The DNA here is from genome assembly GCA_964630815.1 of uncultured Candidatus Saccharibacteria bacterium. Taxonomy (GTDB): domain Bacteria; phylum Patescibacteriota; class Minisyncoccia; order Phycocordibacterales; family PALSA-1337; genus C7867-002. Next base: position 980 of record CAZVXQ010000068.1, read on the forward strand.
TTCTTGGTACGCCATCATGAGAATCACGTAATAGCACGGCAATTATAGATGACATTAAAAAACTGCAAAATGCCCTTGGTTTCACGGCGGAAAAAGATGTCGATGGTGCTCTCGGACCAAAGACTTTTAATGCACTCGAAAAAGCATGGAAAACATCGCAAACACAGGATCCAAAACCAAATTATAAGACTTTTATTGATGGTTTGATGGATAGAAAAACAGAAGCTCCAACAACCCCAACCAACCCAGTTCTATTAAATAATGAACCAACCATACCAGGTTCAGTTATAACAGAGACAGTGACAGAAACAGATCCAACAAAAGATTTAAAACTAAATAAGGATTTCAACAAAGTAATATTTGGGAATAATAGCTTTGATTTTGAATTACAATGAGATTGGAAAACTCTTGGTGTCGACCGAGACGCATATAAAATCATAGACAATCAGAGTTCTTACGACCTCAATATCCGTTGAAAGGAAGACAATGTTCGAATCGATAAATCAGAGCTCAAACAAGCCATTGAAGAAGGTAAACAAACCGTGGAGGGTACCACAATTCCCAAAAAGGGATGACTCAGTGAATCAGTAACAATCATCATCAATAAAACAGAAGGAGAAAAGGAGCCAGTAAAAAAAGAAGATAAGACTACTGAAGGAACTCCTGTTAATCCAACTACAAATGATACTTCACCTAATAATATGAATATTACCGTGTGAAATATCACATTAGATACACAAAATGCAATGCAACTAGGAGTTGATACTAGGAGCTCTCTTGAACAAAATCTTTCTAACATACCACTTCACCAAGATTTTCAAGTCAATACCAGTATAGGTCCAGCATTACAAGCACAAATAGCCATACAACCGGTGCAAGACGCACCTCAAGACACAGCGACCTAAACAGAAAAGGCGACTAAACGTCGCCTTTTTATTTTTCACCAAATTTCCTTAGTCTTTGGTGTGTGTTGTTGTAACGGTTAATCCTTTTTCTGCATGAATCTTCATAAGAATATCATACCAAAGATAAATGCCTTCTATCTGTGAAACTTCATGCTGTAGCCCATCAATCCGATCCGGTACACCGTTCATATTATGATCATACACAGTGATTCTCTGACCAGTAGAATATTTTGTATTTATCACAAACTCTTCGGACATATCTTGATCAGATTTCGAAACAGATATCTTGTCACCATTCAGAACCTGACAAACACGAAATGGAGTGCAATCTTTGTCAGATGTGACACGGAAATTTGCTCGAATCTCCTGTATCATACGAGCATTGTCCGCAATAGTGCTATACACAGGGTCTGTTGGTTCTACCACAAAACCAGAAAAACCGATACTTGGGATCATAGCCAGAGCAGCTACGATAGCAGAACATATTTTCATTCGTATCCTCACTCGAATTAGTACGCCTTTATTTGGCTGGGGAAATATAGAGATATTTGAAAAATATACAAAATAAAAAGAGGGTGATCACCCTCTTTTGTTCTCCCTAGATAGCACCAAGCTCCTTCGGAGATAATGGTTGAATAGAAATGTGTTTTATAATATCTTTAAGAACTGCATGGTAGAAGAGAATTCCATCCAGTTCGGAAAGCTCATCACCCAAACCATCAATTCTTTCTGGTATTCCATCCATGTTATCATTGTAAACAATGATAACATCACCACCAGTTTTCACTTGTTTCTGTTTGATAGTGATAGCAAAGCTTTGACCAGATTCCTCACTTGGAGCGATGAATCCCACCGAAACATCGAACAAATCAAGATTAATAATACAACACACATCAGCTGCCACACCATCGCTGCCATGTTGCAATACACAGTTCTCATCAATGCGAGTTGGAGATTGTTTTGAATCTCCATAATCATACTGAGGTTCTGTGTAATGAGTTGACCAGGTGGCATATTGCTCTGCAACGGTTCTACAGCAAATCCCGCAAAAACAATAGCTGGACAGAAAACCAAAATCATAGTAATGATTTGCTTTCTTATTTCATTTCTCCTATTTGTATACCAAAATTTGGTCCGGAAAGTATAGGAGTATTTTCCAAAAAATCAAAAAATGATTATTCCCCATCTCCACTAATCAATGTGCCAAAATCAAGGTTCACATCACTCTGAGAAAATCGATCAATATCTTCAATACGACATACAAATATAGGTATATTCTCATCACGAGCGAGAGCAAATGCTGACTGGTCAAATATGCGTAGATTCTTCTCAATAGCTGTATCATAGCTCACTCGATTATAGCGCTTTGCATCGCTATGTTTGACGGGATCACGATCATACACACCATCAACTTTTGTGCCTTTGACCACAACATTACAATCAAGCTCGAGACCACGAAGTACTGCTGCTGAATCGGTCGTGAAGAATGGATTACCTGTACCACCGACACAAATAATGACTCGTCCTTTCTCAAGATGACGCAACGCTCGGCGCCGAATAAATGGCTCTGCTACCTTATCTATCTCAATTCAAGACATGATACGTGTATGACAGCCAGCCTTTTCAATAGCATCAGAAAGCGCGACACCATTGATAATCGTTGCCATCATTCCCATATAATCAGCGCTTGCGCGATCGATTCATTTTGCTGCTCAGCTCACACCACGAAAGATATTTCCTCATCCAATGACGATCACAAGTTCGTTACCAGATTGTGCTATTTTTGCAACTTTTGCGGAGAGATCATGGAGAAAATCAACATCGATACCACCATCTTGTTTTCCTTGTAACGCTTCACCAGAGAGCTTAAGGAGGAGTCGTTTGATTTTCATAAAAAGTGAAAAAGTGAAAAAATAAAATCCCAAAAGGGATTATCGAGTGAGCGTCAGGACCCAGAGACAAACAGAAACCACAAATGTTACCATCAGTGTGATGA
>CAZVXQ010000069.1:0-3858 GCA_964630815.1 uncultured Candidatus Saccharibacteria bacterium
GATCTACGCTCCGTACAGATGCTTTTGGGACATTCAAATATAAGTACAACGCAAATATATACTCACATAACAGATTCAGAACTCAAAAGGGTTCATAAGCTGTTTCATAATAAAAAGCAGAAGTAAGATTTAGGTCAAATATTACAGAATGCATATGTCAGACTTCTGCAATTACATCATGTTATAATCTCTCCATGCGCATAAGATCTTGGAATGTAAATGGTTTTCGGGCCAATATAAAAAAGGGTGGTTTTGATTGGTTTTTGAGTGAATCACCTGATATTTATTGCATCCAAGAGGTAAAGGCAGAGGCTGAACAGCTAGAGTATGCCGTAAGAAAGCCTGTTGGATATTTTTCATATTTTGATCATTCAAAAGGTCGCAAAGGATATAGCGGAGTGGCTGTATATAGCAAAGTTGAACCAAAAAAAGTCGAATATGGCATGGGTAAACAGGATTATGATCAGGAAGGACGATTTTTGGCTCTATTTTTCGAAAAAAATGCTTTTGGAAATAGTATGGATAAGTTTGTTTTACTCAATGTCTACTTCCCTAATGGTGGTGGAGGTCCAGAAAGATTGAAATTTAAGCTCGAATATTATGATCATTTTCTAGAATACATAAATAATCTTCGCAAAGATGGATATGAGATTATCTTTTGTGGCGATGTAAATACAGCCCATGCGGAGATAGATCTCGCTAGACCAAATGAAAATGTAGACAATACCGGCTTCCTCCCTATCGAACGCGCGTGGTTGGATAGAGTTGTGGAATCAGGATATGTTGATGTGTTTCGACAATTTTATCCGAAAGATGTTGGAAAATATACATACTGGGATATGAAAACCTTTGCCAGAGAGCGCAACGTTGGTTGGCGTATAGATTATTTCTTTGTAACGCCCGAAATTGTCAAAAAAGTGCGAAATACCAAGATTCTCGAACATATTATGGGAAGTGACCATTGCCCCATTTATTTGGAACTTAGGTAGGCTAAGAGCATAGCAAATGTTGGTTTTTCGGACACGCAAAGGCTTTGCAAAGCCTTTGCTATGTTTCGGAAATTTCTTGCTAGGAATTTCCTGCAAATGTTCTTCATGATGGATAACCGCTCAGCTCTTTTGAATATCTCGACCAATATATAATAAGCGCAAAAAGAAAACCGCGTGGACGCAGTTCAGAGAGAACTGTTGCACGCGGCTTTGTAGTCCTCTCGAAACGAGTGGACACGAACTAGGCACCAAAGAACAAGGGGTACGAAACCCTAGATCAGATCCAAATGAAGGGACCTGATATTCCTAACCAGACCATTCCTTAATTGGGTGGCTGTGCGCATTGTCATCGAATAGTAGCTCTCACGTTGTGAGGCTTAAATAAAATTGTGACAGAATGCACGGCCATTCTTCCCTAGCAATGGAAGGTTGGAAAAAAATGTTTCGAGATGACTTCGAACTCTAACGAACTAGGAGTGAAGCCTACCTTAACGCACTATGTAAAGATCATTGTTCATCTTTGATTGCGGAAATATGAAAACGAATAGTTTGGGTTACTAATTTCAGTAATTTTTTTCACAAACTTATTTTTTCCTTTTCATATTTCCGCAATCTCCTCGGATGATGAACTGGTCTGATACTATTTTATGTCCTTTATAATGTTGTGTAAAGGACAATACTGTGGATAACTAATTACAGCAATGTCTGATATTAATATGGCTTAAAATAAGCATATCTTATATTGACAATTATTAAACATTGTGTTTTGAACGAATTTTCTCTATTTCTTTTTCTTCTAATGAATCTTTTTTTTCTTTACCTTTTTCCGCCAGTAGTTTTAGTTCAGTATCTGATTTTGAGAATAGTTCGACTGCTTTTGAAGATAGGTAATTCTCATTATTGAGCTCTGGATTTTCAAGTACCTCTTCCATCAGGGCATTCAAAATTAGGCCAACTTTTGGTCCTGGAGGTGTATTATTGATTTCCATTATCTTTTTTCCGTCAATTTTGAGCATTTTTACAGAAATTGGTGCTCTAAGGGCTTCTTCTATCATTGATTTGTACTTTCTGAGTCTATAAGGATCTTCTTTTGGTCTTCCTGTTCCGATTCTGTCGCACATTCTCAAATCCATAAGATTCCATATGTTTTCAGGGCCAACATTAACAACCATTCTCCTAACACCGGCTAGGCTTATCTGATCTGGATCAGCAAAAAACATGTGCCAACGCACCAATTTAGTTACCTTTTCGATTGTTGCACGTGAAAACTTCATTCTTTCAAGTATTTTGCGTGTTTCACGTGAACCAACTACTTCGTGACCATAGAAAGTTGGTTGATTTGTGTCACGTGAAAACCCTTTAGTTTTTGGCTTACCAATATCATGAAATAGGGCAGAGAGCCTCATTTCCAAGTCAAAACCTTTATCGGCAGAATGTTGAACTGTTCGAAGTAAGTGCTCCCATACGTCATAAAGGTGGGCTTGGGGTTGTTTTACTCCAATTCCGAATTCCAATTCAGGGATTATATGTTTCAAAATTTGTGCCTCCTTTAGCATTTCTATTCCAACTTTTGGTTGTTTGGACATGATTATCTTTGTGAATTCATCCCTTATTCTTTCCATAGATACTTCCTTAATTAGCAAATTATGGCTCTGTATAGCCAATATTGTCTCAGGATTACACGTGAAACCTAACTCTACAGCTAGTCTTATAGCCCTCATCATCCTAAGGGCGTCTTCGTTGAATCTATCAACTGGATTACCAACTGTCCTTATGGTTTGTGATCTGATGTCGGATATGCCTCCGTAAAGGTCTATAATGTCTTTTATGGCGCCATTCGATAGGTTAATGGCGATTGCATTGATCGTGAAATCTCGACGCCTTAAATCGTCTTCTATTCGATCGCTGAATTTCACTTGATCTGGATGTCTTCGGTCTGAATATGTGGACTCAGTACGATAGGGAGTTATCTCGACAATTTTCAGTGTTTCATCCGTGGATTCTTCGTTTACCACCGCTACTGTACCAAAGGTGTTTTCGTACACTGTTTTTGTAAATAGTGACTGAATTTGTTCCGGATTGGCATTTGTTGTAATGTCCCAGTCCTTTGGTTTGCGACCCAAGAATATATCTCGTACGCATCCGCCTACCAAATAAGCCTCAAAACCAGCCTTTTCTATGGTTTCGACTATCTTAACTATCTCTAATGGTATGGATGTCTCATTTTCATTCATTGTTTGATTTTACAGCAATTTGGGCTTTTTTTCCATTTTAATAAAAGAATTTGTAACATAAAATAGAACCATCTATAATAGTTAACTAACATGGTTGCAAGATTAATTGAGAAAAACAAAGCAATAGAGCTTAGAAAGAAAGGCTATTCTTATACAGAAATTCAAAAAGTGGTTTTAGTATCCAAGAGCCTTTTGTCGTATTGGTTTAAGGATTTGATTTTAACTGATAATGAAAAATCAGTAATTGAATCTAAAGTACTTACCAACAGACAAAAAGGTCTGCACAAATCTTCTGAAACAAATAGAAATTTGAGATTAAGTCGAGAAATTGTTGCCTTTGAAGATGCAAAAAAACTGTTTATCAAAATGCGTGAGGATATAGCTTTTATTATTGGTATATCATTATATTGGGCCGAGGGAGCGAAACGTCACAGCGTATTTCAGTTTGTTAATTCTGATCCGGATATGGTTTGTTTTATGTATAAATGGATACAAAAATATCTAGAAATAGATAGGTTGAAAATAAAATGCAGACTATTTATTCATGACATACCAGGATATGAAAATATTGAAATGTTTTGGGGGAGCAAGTTGGACTTAAAACCAGATATATTTCAGAAAACTATATATAAGGC
>CAZVXQ010000070.1:0-3749 GCA_964630815.1 uncultured Candidatus Saccharibacteria bacterium
GCACGCCATTGGTAATGGCGAGGTCTCCGGTTCAATCCCGGACATCGGCTCCAATAGGAAATCGGTGAAAAGCACCTCTTTTGTGATAATATAAAAAGCATTAAAATCCAACAGTAAAATTTGGAAAATTACGCTAAGTAGCGCCAAAGTAGCTGTTTTGGTAGATATGGTCGGATTGGTCATATAAATGTTATTCTATAAAAAAAGAACGTTGCCAAAGTAGCTGTTTTGGTAGATATGATCGGATGTATCATACAGTGTACTTTTACATTAAAAGAACGTTGCCAAAGTAGCTCAGTCGGTAGAGCATCGCTTTCGTAAAGCGAGGGTCCCCGGTTCGATCCCGGGCTTTGGCTCCAAAATCGAGAATGGACCGCTATTCATATTGTAAATTTTTTAGTATTTATATAAATATAAAAGTGAAGCCCCGACCTAGGATGGTCGGGGCGACTACGGGGACCGGGAGATTTTTTGTTTTCCTCCTTTCTTCTCCCTGGGGTTGTCGGGTTGCGTTGTTAATACAACTCGGTGAGCGGCGGATCCTTGTTCATGGGCTGGGGGTTCGTCGAACGGCGCCTTCAGGTGATGGCCTGATTCCGGTTGCTGCGGCGAGCCGCATTGGGAGGACTACTCATGGTTCAGGGTCCTGCGTTTTTTGTTTTCCGGTTTTACCGGGTTAGGACAGATGCCGAGCTATCTCGACAAGTTCCGAAGGAAAGTATACCACCATATTTTTTCGGGTCAAGAGGTTGTATGCAAACGGTGGATAATTAATCCTTATATCCAACCTCGATATTTTATTCATCTTCTGTTATCCTAAAACTATGAATTCTGAAAAAGAGAAAATTGAGCAAAGAATATCTGAGATCGAAGATGCAATGGCTAATCCTGAGTTTTGGACCAATAAAGACAAAGCTCAAGAAACGGTGAGAGAATTGCAAACGCTCAAAGATAGTTTATCTGGGATAGGGGCAGAAGATCGTGGCGACGCTATACTCTCTATATTATCCGGTGCTGGTGGGGATGATTCGGAAGACTTTTCTTCGATGTTATATAGAATGTATAAGAAATATTGCGAGCGTCAGGGTTGGTCTTGGAACCTTGTACATATCAATGAAAATGATCATGGTGGTTTACGTAATGTTACGGTAGAAATCTCAAAAGGTGGTAAAGGCGGGGTCTACGGTAAGTTGAAGAATGAGTCTGGAGTTCACCGCTTGGTTCGCATTTCTCCATTCAATGCAAATGATAAAAGGCACACATCTTTTTCGCTTTTAGAAATTATTCCAAAAATAGAGAAAATGAACAGCAACGATATTGTAATTGCTGATAGTGATTTAGAAATAAGTATTGCTAAATCTGGTGGTCCTGGTGGTCAAAATGTTAATAAGAGAGAAACCGCTGTAAGATTGGTCCACAAACCAACCGGTATCTCTATTCACGTGACTAGTGAACGTTCCCAAGCTCAAAACCGCGAAAAGGCTATGGAGATATTGAGGGGTAAGCTTTGGAAGAAAATGGAAGAAGCGCGGATAGCAAAAGAAAAAGGCATGCAAATTTCGAGTACCACTTCAATAGAATGGGGTAATCAGATCAGATCATACGTCTTACATCCTTATAAGATGGTCAAAGATCATCGTACTGACTATGAGACTACTCAGGTAGAGAAGGTATTGGAAGGTGATTTGGATGGTTTTATTGAGGCAGAGAGAGAAGTAGCTAGCCACTAGCATTTAGCAACTAGTGAATACAGCTAATTCCTAGTGGCTAGTTACTAGTGGCTAAATACTAATTTTGCTATACTAAATAAATGATTTATTACGACAAAGTAACCAAAGTCTATCCTGACAAGACGATAGCCCTACATGGTGTTAGTTTTGCAGTTGAGCCAAAGGAGTTTGTTACCCTTGTTGGACCATCTGGTGCCGGAAAGACTACCTTACTAAAAATGCTAATAGGTGAGGAATATCCAAGTGATGGTTCGGTTTATTTTGAATCAACCAATATTCACAAACTACGTAAAAAAGACATGACCAAGTTGCGCCGGAGGATCGGCACGGTCTTTCAGGATTATCGTCTTATTCCGACCAAGACTATTTATGAAAATATTGCATTTGCAATGGAAGCAGCTGGTAGGACAGATAGTGAAGTGGCGTCTGATGTACCTCATGTGCTCGAATTGGTAAACTTGGGTCACAAAATCTGGAATTTTCCCAAGGAGCTTTCGGGTGGTGAACGTCAGCGAGCAGCAATTGCAAGAGCAATTGTTACTCAGCCAGATATTATTATTGCCGATGAGCCTACTGGCAATCTCGATCCCGCAAATACATTTGAAATTATTACTATTTTGCAGAGGATAAATGAACTAGGCACTACTGTTCTTCTTACAACACACAATAAGGGTGTGATGGATACAGTTAAAGGTAGAATAATAACTATGGAAAATGGCAAAATCATAAAAGATGACAAGAATGGAAAGTACGCGATATAATTAAACAATGATTTTTACTACTTTCAAGCGAATTACTCGCACAGGTTTCGTAAATTTTTGGAGGAATGGCTTCCTTTCTTTCTCTGCTATCGTAATGGTAACTCTTTCATTGAGTGCAATAGGAACAATTATTTTTACTAGTGCTTTCGGAAGGGCTCTCATAGCAGACGTTGAGGAGAAAGTTGATATCAATGTTTATTTTTCATTAACAGCTCCCGAATCTGACATTTTAGCTTTGGAAAAAGACATTAAAGCTTTGTCAGAAGTAAAAGAAACTTCTTATATTTCTAGAGATAAGGCTTTGGAAGCATTTCAAAATAAATGGAAAGATAATACTCTAATTATGCAAGGTTTGGAGGAGATTGGTGACAATCCTTTTCCAGCGGCTCTAAATATCAAGGCCAAAGATCCTGGGCAATATGGAAGTATTACAACTTTCTTGCAAAATAAAAATCCCATTGATAGTGCTGGCACTCCTATTATAAGCAAGATCAATTATCAAGAAAATAAATTGATCATAGACCGATTGGGCAGGATAATTCCAGCAGTTGAGAAGACTGGTACTGTTGTGGCTTTGATTTTGGTTATTGTGGCTGTCATAGTTGTTTGGAATACAATAAGACTGATTATTTTCACTGCTCGAGATGAGATTTCAGTTATGAAACTAGTCGGAGCAAGTAATATATACGTTAGAGGACCTCTTGTAGTATCTGGTGTAATGTATGGAATAATTGGCTCAATTATCACTCTTCTGCTTATGGCTGGTTTTGCATATTGGAGTGATATGGTAATTTTGAAATTTGCCGGAGTACAGGTTGCTTCAGATTTCTCTCTAGTAGTAAATGTCTTTTCATCATATTTTGCACAAAATTTCACTGAGATTTTCTTGGTTATTGTTGGTTCAGGTATTATTCTTGGCGGTCTCTCAAGTTATGTTGCAGCAAGAAGGTATTTAAAGGTTTAATTTTTATTTGTTTGTGATAAAATAATATCGGTTAGAACTTGAGCACCTGATTCATGAAAATCAGATCAGGTGATCAGAAAGGAGGTGATCCAAATCTGCGGGGGTTCCAGACGGCTGGAGCCCTTTGCTTTTTTGTGCTGACTCATAATTTTTTATTTCGAATAATTTTTCAATTTGACGTTCAATAGTATCTGTACTCAATTGTCAAAAATTGTAGACAATAACTATTGTCTTTATTAGAATGTGCTTATGAAGAAGTTAAATCATAAATACATTTTCGTTATAGGCGGAGTG
>CAZVXQ010000071.1:0-3748 GCA_964630815.1 uncultured Candidatus Saccharibacteria bacterium
GATCACATACATCTGACGACCAGCTTTCAATTCTACTCTAATTTTTTCATACACTTCGACTCTCTTGTCTGGTAAAACTAGTTCGGTAATAATCGGTTTTCTGCCAGCGGGTATTTCATCGAGAAGAGTTAGATCGAGGTCTCCATACATAGTTAGAGCAAGTGTTCTTGGGATCGGAGTGGCTGTCATTGAAAGGAGATGAGGGGCCGACACTGATTGATTGTTGTTTTTTGAATTGCTCTGGCTATTTTTATTTTTACCAGTCTCGATTGCAATGTTTTCTATATTAACTCCAGCTTTTTTTACTAACTTTGCTCTTTGGGCTGTACCAAAACGATGTTGTTCATCGATAATAACATAAGCTAGATTCTTGAAATTTACAGTTTTTTGAATGAGAGCGTGAGTACCGATAAGGACAGCAATTTCACCATTCCTGACCCATTCCAGAAGTTGGTTTTTTGAAATATCAGTCCAGCCTTTTGGATTGACTTTGGAAGGAAATTTACGACAACCGGATCCGGTAATGAGACCAATTTGAACAGGCATGTACGAGAAAAATTGAATAAATGATTCGAAATGTTGGGTGGCAAGTATTTCTGTTGGACACATATAGGCGATCTGCAGATTGGTTGAGCGAACAACTTTTTGGCTTGGTTTCAGAATCGGTTTCGAATTGCTCCTATCCAAAGTCAAATTTTTTGTTTGCGAATCATCGTTCTGGGTAGACTCTGTTTTGTTTATGTTTGGAATATAGTCTGAAACTATTTTTGTAATATCTGGTTTGGAAACCATCACTGCATAAGCGGTAGCTGCTGCGACTGCTGTTTTGCCTGAACCAACATCACCTTCAAGTAGTCGAGACATAGCGTGATTGCTACGCATGTCACGAATGATCGTTCCAATAGCTCTTGTTTGAGCTCCAGTCGCTTGGAATGGAAATCTGCGAATAAATTCTCTTACACTTTCGTCACTTGTTTCAATAAGAAAACTAGGATGATCCTCGTATTTTTTGCGAGCTTGTTTTTTGCCAAGCTGAATAATAAAAATCTCTTCAAAGGAAAATCTTTTTCGAGCCGAGAGAGCATCGTCTCGATTGAGTGGTGTATGGATCCAAATAAATGCAGTTTTGATACTTGGTAAATGATATTTTGACAAAATTGATTCGGGTATAGGATCTACCAAATCGTCGAGGATATTATTTTTGAATATTTTCTGAAGTGCATGATAAAGCCAACTTGAGCTTATTCCTCTAGATTCGGGATAAACGGGATATAGAGTATGAGCTTCATTACCATCACCAAAAAGAGAATCTCCAACACCAATAGGTACTGAGTTTACCGCTTCAACTTTTGGATTGGAAAAATAAATTTCTTTCGTTTCGTTTGTTTCTTTGTTTTTTCTGGCACTAACTTTACCTTCGATTCTTACTAGAGAATTATCGACCAGCATTTTTGCAAGATATGGCTGATTGAACCAGACACAATGTATTCTACCGGTCTCATCTTCGACATAACCATCTGCCATTGTAACTTTTGTATGGAAGCCTTTGCTAGCTTTGAGATTGGTTATTTTGCCGAATATGACAGCGCTGTCACCGGCCTCTAGACTGTCTATGTTCTTTGCGATTGCAGTATCACCATAACGAACAGGGAAATGATAAAGAAGATCTTGGATAGTCTCGATACCTAGACGTTTGAGAGCGTTCTTTTGCTCAGCGGTTATTCTGAAATATTCGGATACTTTCGTGGCCAGAGTAGGCATGGGGTAATTATAGCAAGTTATGCAGATGTCAGACATATGCGAAAGCCGATTTTGATAAAAGGCATAATCTATGCCAGAATGTTTTTGTGATTATGGAGAGTTGGCTGAGTGGTCGAAAGCGCCTCACTGCTAACGAGGTGTCCCTTTACCGGGACCGCGGGTTCGAATCCCGCACTCTCCGCCAAGAAAATAAAGTATCGGAGTTGACCCATTTACCTATGTAAGTGGTGCGACTCGAGTAGTGCAAAAAACCACGACACAAATCGTGGTTTTTCGTTTCTTAATATGAGGACCAGAAAATGTTAAAATGTAAATATTATGAAAATCCAAAAGGTTGAAAAACTTAATCACGCCAGATTCCGTAATTATAATTGGGATTCTACTCTCAAAGACTTTGCTGATGAGGTTAATATCCTTTTAGGATGGAATGGTTCTGGTAAAACAACTTTCTCAAAGGTATTGCATAACTTAGAAAATGGAGTTGTAGAAAATAACTGTACTTTCAAAATTAAAACTGACATAGGTCAGATTAGTGAATCAACAAATCAATCACTGTTCAAAGATAACATTCGCGTTTTTAGTGGGGGTCATATTGAAGAAGTTCTTAGGGGTAGTACAACAATTCCTTATATATTCTTTGTCGGTAAAGAGGCGATAAATTACGATGCGGAAGAACAAAAGTTAAAAGATAAAAGATTAGAACACTCTAAGATAAAATTACCAACTAAACATGATGATATTGCTAGTACGACAGCTGTAGTTATTAAAGAAGTTGGAGGTATCAATAGTATTAAAAAACAACTTATCGGAGCTGGTACATATGCAAGTTATTCAAAGACTGATTTTGAAAAAAGAATTGCAGACATTGGTAAACAGATTGCTGATGGAAAAATAAAAAATTCTTCAGAATTGATTCGTGGTGATATTAATACTCTTAAAAGTCAGTTAATAAACTCTGAAAGAGTATCTAAAAATGATACCGAGATATCCAATGTTTCAAAATGGATTGTAGATAATATCGATTCTATTAATCAAATCCTGATATCACAACCTGTCCAAGTTCACTCAAAAAGAATTAACGATCTGAATGAGTCTCAAACAAGTTGGGTAAAGTTAGGTGTTGATCTGCATTTTAATCAAGAGAATAGTCTAACAAAATGTTTATTCTGTAATTCAAATATTTCAAATACAGAAGAATTATTAAAGCATTTTTCAGAAGATGTTGTTAAGGCGATTAACTCAATAGATACTTATCTAAGGATAATTGAAGAATATACCACTAGTTTGGCAAGGTTAGATTCATTATCTGATCTACAAAATAAAAATATAAACTTAATTCGTGAAAAACTTGACTCATTGGCGGTTATTTTGAAAGAAAAAAGAGTATCAATTTCAACACCAAAAACACAACAAACTCTAGATGCAAAAGAATTTGAAATAATAAGTAACATAAAACCGACCGAAGCAACATCAACTGCATATTCAATAGAAACGCATTTTGTTGCACAACAATATGAGAATTATATTAACGAGAAGGAAAAACATACTAATACGCTTAGACAACAGTCAGCATTAGCATTAGAAATTTCAGCCTTAGAAACACAAGTTAAAGAGTTGAAACAAAAAGTTAGAAACACGCTAGAACCCGCAAAAGCATTAAATCGTCTTTTCAAGGTTGTCTTTCCGTATAGAACAATCGAAATTACAGATGCTGATGATGGAAAGGGTTATGCCTTAAGGAGAGATGGTGTAAATTGTGCTTTTTCTAGCCTAAGTGAAGGTGAAAGGAATTTTATTGCGCTAGCTTATTTTGTCTATTCAATAAATGATACACAAAATAAACTTTCAGATGATGGTGTTGTGGTCATTGATGATCCCGTTTCAAGTTTGGATAAGCAATCAATATTTCAAATATTTTCAATAATTGTTAACGAGATAAAAAATTATCCCGAGAGGCAATATTTTATTCTTACTCATAGTTTAGATT
>CAZVXQ010000072.1:0-3748 GCA_964630815.1 uncultured Candidatus Saccharibacteria bacterium
ATCTTCCCATTGCCCGATCGTCTAATGGTAGGACAGAGGCCTTTGGAGCCTTTAATTGGGGTTCGAATCCCTGTCGGGCAGTTCTTGAATTCAACTAGTAATTACAACGGTCAAAAGCGGCACCTTTTTTTGCTTTGGAACTGCTAAGATAGAGTTAATGAAAAAATACTTGGAGGGCCTAAGTATTGTCGCGGCCGTGATTCCTTTTACTGTTTACTTTGTTGAGCGGGTAACAAGTGTTATTCCCGATGAAAATACTTGGTACGCATCAGGGACAAACCATGGACCTTGGAGGTGGGGGATTGAATCAATTTTTGTTTACTATCCATGCGTAATCTTCTTATTGGTCGTTCTTTTTAACAAACAGATTAGCTCCAAGATAAAATTTTTCTATATGGTCTTTTTGGTGGTTTCTCTTGTGGCGCAGTTATATTTTCTAACTTGGACCGTTGATTAAGGTTCCAACGTCGTCCCAGACCTCCAGTTTTTAAAGTCTACTGTTTAATAATATGAAAAAAATCGTAATCGTTTGTGTTGTGGTACTCGTAGTTGTATTAGCCGGATATGTGGCATTGAATCCCTATCTTTTCACAGATTTCTACAGGGATTGCGTATCAATCAAGGCGGGAATGACTGCCGATGAGGTCTTACGCTTGATGTCGGACTACACAAATCCTGGCTTCGACTTCTCCACGTCTACCACCAGAATAGGCTTTGCTAGCGACGCCGTGAGTTGTTGGGTTGAGACTGAAGGTAACCGGGTTATCCGCGTGGAGACGGTATCGATTGGTTTTTGAGCCTATGTACCATGCTGCCGTTCTAATAGGGGTTATCTACTAGGCAGGTTCCAACGTCGTCCCAGACCCCCAGTTAATGACTTTCTAATTTCTTTATTGTAGTGTTTACAAATGGATACCGAAGAAAAATATTATCGAATCTACAGTCTTCCGGATTGTCCGGACGGATTTTTTGATGTCTATTACGCAGTCGACAAAGAAGGCTGGAGTGTTAGATCGGTTGAGGTGAAAGAAAACGGTTCCATATACTTAGCAGACGAACTTATCCAGATTGGAGATACTTTTTTACCAGAGGCATCAATTTATCCTCTTAATAGAGAGATTACGGAGGGGTACAAAACGGAAGAAATTGATATCAAGAAATTTAATCAAAAATGGTCGGAAGCAATATCTTTTGCCCGTGAACACAAATTGAGGCCCGTTTTAACAGGGGTTATCTACTAGACAGGTTCCAACGTCGTCCCAGACCCCCAGTTTTTAGGTTAAAATATTTGAATGAAAGAAACAATATCTCTTGATAATTTTGTTGATGTCTTTTTTGAGGCATTTCCACATTTTGTTAATCACCCTATTTTCGGCAGTCGTGATTCATATGAAGGCGCAGCTTACTCCGTAGTAGGGACAGCAGCGTTGCATTTGTTCGTTGCAGAAAAGATAGAAAAAGTTCCAGAACAACTCAACGAAGAAGAATCGTTACAAATAATCAAGTGGGTGAATGATTTGTGGAACGATGTGTCAGTTGGTGAAGATGTGAAAGAAATGTTTTGGATAGAGTTTTTCGAATCAATGAACACCGATAAGTACAAGAAGTTTTTGATGGACAATCTAACCGATCGGGCAAATCTCAATTTGAGACAGTATATTTATATAGTTGAGAATGGAGGTTTGACTAAGCCAGAAACTGGTGAAATTTTAAGATACAGGGAGAATATGCCATCTGAGAGAACAGGGAAATACATTAGCGATATTAAGTAATACAGGTTCCAACGTCGTCCCAGACCCCCAGTAAACGCCTAAAACAACTCCGCAAGGAGTTTTTTAGTCTCCAGTTTCCTGAGAACTCCCGGGTAAACATGTATGCACACCCTTTACAGTCATATTCCTTTTATGAGTGCTATACTTTGTTAAGTATTCGCAGCAAGCATTTAGCCACTAATCACATAACAGGGAAGTATGGTCACCCAAGATTTACTCATCTACATTCAGGAGCGGACTAAGGAGAAGGTACCGCCAAGCGACATCGCACGCACATTACTCCAAAATGACTGGTCAACACAAGACATCGATGCTGCCTTTGTCACACTCGGGTTAATCCAACAAGGAGCGACAGCGCCAGTTGCTGAAAAGGCCCCTGATCAGTTTCAAGGAGAGAGATTTACAATCGACAAGATCATCGAGAAGATTGTTCCTATTATCGGAGCGCTCTTTCTCGTTGTCGGGTTGGGGTATCTCATCTATGCGAATGCCTGGGTCTATCTTTCGACTGAAGTTCGTATTGGTCTCGGCTTCTTTGCGAGTCTCGTATTGATTGGTGGTTCGTTCTCTTTCTCTGAAAAGATGCGTTATCTAGCAGACGTAGGCATCGGCTCCGGAGTTCTGCTCCTTTACGGGACGCTTATCTACGGGTCTCGTGCCACCGAGACCGCTCATGCAGTCATCCCCGAACTTGCCACCCTTGTCACAGCTATACTTTTCACGGCAGTCGTGGCCTATTTCGCTTCCAAAAGAAGTTCAAAGGTCATCTTGATGCTTGGGATGATCGGTGCGTATATTACACCATTCGTCATCGGACAGCAGGATGTGTGGGTACAAAATGTCTCATTCAATGCGTACCTGATCTACTTCTTGGCTGTGAATGTTGCGATCTTTCTCATGGGGCGAGAAATCTCTGTACGCGAAGTCATCCCGACCAACATTGTCGGCATGTTTGTGGGTGTCTCGACACTCTGGGGCTTGGCTGCTACGAGCGGCATCAATGTGGTATCAACGACTGATGTCCTGACGAACGAGATTGTAACAGGTGCTCTCTTTGCGGTATTAGTGGTCGTCACTATCTGGAGCGTTCTTCTTTCGGCAAAGCGTTTTAAGGAAATTGATGATGGCTATCTATCGTTAGGATATATTGCGCATGTGATCTGGTTTTTCTTTAATATCTCGAATCTTACGTCACTCTCAGATACAACAGTTGCAATCTTGTATGCGATCATCTCTGCGTCATGCTTCATCGGATGGCATGTGCTTCTTCGGACCCAGACTCGTTTCCAGCACACAGCACTCTACGCCGCAGGTCTCCTGTCTGCCATCATCGCATTTCTCACATTCATTCACGAGCTGAATGTCGCAACGAGCATGTTCATCGCGTACTCTAGCTTCATCTTCGCAGGCCTCTACCTCCAGAATCCCTCGAAAACTGAACGATTCGTGAGTTACTGTGTACTCTCACTCTTAGGGTCGATCCTCTCCATCTTCCACATCCTCGATGAGGGTTCACGATTCGAGACACTTCTCATTGTTGCATCACTCATACCTGCCATGACTACCTATGCTGTGGCAAAATTTGGGAAAAGGGAGGAATTCCTTCCTTTGGCGCAGATGTATTCGGTTCTGAGCTTTGTCGTAGCGATAACTTTCGTCCTGAAGGAGATCCTAGAATACCTCGATATCGACTTCATCTTCATTTACTTCATTCCATTCTCGGTGTTAGCGTACATTGCGTATATCCAAGCCTTTGCAAACGAGAGCATTGCTCACCAGACGAAGTCTGTGATCCTCCAGCTGACCATGGCGTGGTTCACGCTTGGGTTTATGCCAGTATTCTTGCAATTAGTCCTTAGTATTTACCCTGCTCCTACGAATGTGTTCCTACTCACGCATGTAGACAAACCTACAGACTGGATATTTTGGAAGGGGATCTCTGCAACGCTAATCTACTTCATTGGACTCTCGATCAG
>CAZVXQ010000073.1:0-3698 GCA_964630815.1 uncultured Candidatus Saccharibacteria bacterium
AATGATAGTGTTGACCATAGCAGGTGGAGTATACTGGTATTTATTCTTTTATGGTCCTGGCAATGGGGAAGTTATACCACCAACCAGTAACGGAACATCGGGAGGTTTCATACCCCTAAACGCTCCGACGGGACAAAGTTTATCTAGCACAACTCCAGATACACAGACAGATCCTGATTCAACAGTTACCGCAAACCCAATTGGAACTGAACAAACTTCAGTTCCAACACTCAGATTGTTGAGCAGTACTCCAGTAGGTGGTTATGGTGCAAGCACAACCGCAAGTACAACCATAATCCGTTGGATCGATCGAGGACGAGGAAACATATTGGAAGCAACCACCGATAGTACCGAAATATTAACTCTTTCTAACACTTTATTACCAAGGGTATACGATAGTATCTGGGACAAAAACCTTATTGCAATTATTGGATCAATATTGCCTTCAAATACTGATATATCTACAACTGTTTATGCCAAACTAAATAAACAAACCGCAACGACTACCGCAACATCGACAGAAAACATTACTCCTTATTTCTTGAGAGGCAAAAACCTGCCAGACAACATGCTTGGGTTCGCTGTTTCTCCGAAAGGTGACAAAATTATTATGATAATAAAGGAAAACAACCAAAGCGTTGGATATATCGCCAATTTTGATGGTACTGCTGTAACAAAAATATTTACAAATCCAATAACACAGCTTGTTGTTGAATGGCCGGAAGAATCAACAATCGCCATAACCACAAAGGCTTCAGCAAAAATAAGTGGTTATTTATATTTTGTTAACCCAAAAACTGGTACTTGGAAGAAAGTGCTTGGACCAATCATTGGCATGAGTACAAAAGTTAGTCATGATGCAAAAAAAATACTAGTCTCAGCAACTAGCAAAAACGGTCAAGTAACAACAAGTATTTATAACATTGGCACCACAACCCCCACAGACACAACACTCCGAACTTTGGCAGAAAAATGCACTTGGGGAAGGTTTTACAAAGAATTGGTCTATTGTGCAACGCCAAGTGTTCCGACCACCGCCACATATCCGGACGATTGGTATAAAGGCATAATCACCACCTATGACAAAATCTGGCAACTAAACTCTAACAATGGAGATATTAGACTGGTTTCTTCTCTCATAAACCAGTCAGATAGGTCGATAAATGTTTTCAACATGAATACAGATCCAAAAGATGATTATCTTTTGTTCATGAATAAAGACGACCTTTCTTTGTGGACATTAGATTTGAGTACGAACTAATTTATTTGGTTATAATAGTCGAATCGGCAATCTCACCAATGTGTCTCTTCTTTATGTATATCTCTTGGAATAGGGTAAACAACGAACTCACTGACCAATAAATAGCAATAACCGAAGCCGCCTGAGGGAAACTGGCCGGAATAATCCAATAGACAGATATGAAGGCCACGATTGGGAGAGTAAATTTCATTTGGGTGTTTATCGAATCAGCCATTTGTGATGTTGTATCCATTTTTGCGCCGGATTTTTTCATTTTATCTGAAATCTCCTTTTGTTGTCGTGCTGTTACAGAAAAATTGAGTTGAAGATACTGAATAATTGCGGTAATAATCGCCAAAACAAAACTTTTACCAGTAATATCTAGACCAAGGAGTGTATGACTAACTTCTGGAACAGAAATAAATGAATAAAGGAGGTCTGGTTGTACATCTGGAATTATTTTGTAAAAAACAGAAATGAGAGCAATTAGTATTGGAAGTTGAATAATAAGTAACAATACACTAGTAAAAGGTTTGATCTTTTTTTCTCGATAAAGCTCCATTATCTTTAGAGCTTGTTCTTGTTTGTTGTTGGCATATTGGGCACGCAAACGATTTACTTCTGGTTCAACACTTTTCATGCGCACTTGTGTAATAAGAGCTTTTTTTGAGAGAGGAAATAGAATGAGACGAATAACACAAGTAAAAATAATAACCGCCACACCGACATCTATGCCTGGTATCAAGTTCATAATACCAACCAAACCATTATAAAGAGGGAGAAAAATAAATTGATTGTACATTTGGTTATTCTACTTCAAAAGACCACCTTTTACAAAGATGTCTTTTAGGGAATCATTCATTTGTTGTTCCGTGACTTTATTGATCGTTTCTTTTGGACAAACAATGCATTGATTCTTGCTGGATAGATTATTTACGAAAAATCTGACTTGATTGTATATCTTTCTTCTAATTTCATTTCTTTTAACAGCTGATTTGGCTACTTTTTGTGGACAGATAACGGCAATCTTGGTATTGCCATCAATATTTAGAATACGTAACCAAAAAAGGGGATTGTGAAAAACCCTCCCTTTCTTTAGAACTTCTTCAAATTGCTTGGTTGAAAGCCTTTGTGAGTTTGGAAGCATGTTTGTGGCTTTATAGCCAAAATTAGACCGTAGCAAAAAGCTTATACAGCAATATGCTTGCGACCCTTACTTCTTCGACGTGCAAGAGCTTTACGACCACCAGGGCTTTTCATACGAACTCGAAAACCGTGGGTCTTTGCTCTCTTTCTTTTCTTTGGTTGATAAGTAAATGACATGTACAACAATATACATCATTTAAAATAAATTTCAACCTTCTATAATGCATATGTCAGACATCTGCAGTGTTTTGCAGATGTCTGACATATGCAATTAGGTTATGAACAACTTATCAACATATTTTATATTTCTCCACAAGTTCTCAGAATTATAAACAGGTATATACTATAGCCATGCAAGACTACTCAAAGATGTGGCAAACGGCTTTGATAGAAATTCAAACTGGTGTATCCCAGGCAAACTTTTCTACCTGGTTCAAAGAAACTAACATTATAAAAGAAGAGGAGGGGGTTGTTTACCTCGGAGTTCCGAACTCATTCACTCAAGAATGGCTTCACAAGAAATTCCACAACTCAATCTTACGTATTTTGAGACAAATGAATGAACATGTACGCGCTTTGGAATATATTATTATCAAAGAAGATGGATCAAAAAGGGGCGATTCCTCCAAAAAATCATTTTCGACTCCAACAATGTCTATGCCTCTTCAAGATTTCTATATAAACAAAGAAGACAACCTCAACCCTCGTTATACTTTCGACAATTTCGTTATCGGCCCATTTAATGAGCTTGCGCACGCCGCTTCACAGGCGGTTATCAAGAGTCCCGGTTTGATTTATAACCCTCTTTTCGTATATGGTTCGACTGGGCGTGGCAAAACACACCTTATCCAAGCTGTTGGTAATCAAATAAAAAAGGTTTATCCAAACAAAAAAGTATTTTATCTTACGTCAGAGAAGTTTGGTTCTGAGTTTTTCGTTGCTATCCAAGAAGGGAAGGTTCAACCATTCAAAGAAAAATACCGCAAATACGATGTGATCATTATGGACGATGTTCAGTTCTTCTCAAATAAAGAAAAGTTCCAAGAAGAGCTGTTTCACTTCTTCAACACTTTCCACGATACAGGCAGACAGCTGATTTTCTCATCAGATAGACACCCAAATGTTATTCCTGGGCTCGAAGATCGTCTACGTGGTCGATTTAGTGTTGGAATGATAGTTGATATACCAGAGCCTGATCACGAATCGAGAATAGCTATAGTAAAAACAAAATGTGCTGTACACTCTATAACCGTACCAGACGAGGCTATTGTACTTATTACAGAAGCTATAAACGATAATATTCGCGAAATTG
>CAZVXQ010000074.1:0-3625 GCA_964630815.1 uncultured Candidatus Saccharibacteria bacterium
GTAGTAGGTGAGACGGTCTCGAATTATTTCACAGCTACCTCAACAACAGCGACTTCTACTTTCCCAAATATCCTTGCAACAAATCTCAGACTTACAGGTTCTCTGTATGACTCTACAAACTCCGCAGGAACCAATGGTTATGTCTTACAATCAAATGGTACTACAGCACAGTGGGTATCTACTTCATCTCTAAATATTACAGGTGGTACTCCTCCTGGAGGCTTATCAGGTGGTACTTCAGGAATGCTTGCATCATGGACGAGTGCTTCATCTCTTACTGCAACCGGTACTCCAACTGCTGCTTCATACTTTGCAACATCGACAACCGCTACTTCTACCTTCTTGGGAGGATTTGTTGTTGGTACAAATGGCCTCAATGTTTTGCAGAATGGTTTGGTTGGAATCGGTACTACTTCTCCAACAGCAACTTTTGCGGTAAATGGAAATATGTATGGAACAGGCAAACTTCGAGCTGGTGGAGCAAGCCTATCAAGTGAGTCGACAACAGTATTTAACGGAACTCAAATAGCAAGTGGTCTTTCTGATCCTACTGGAGCAGGATCTTCAGTTGCATATGGTCAGGCAGATGGATATTGGACTGGTTCAGAATCACATTCTATTAGAGTATATGCATATAGACTAGTAGATGGTGTAACAAAAGTATTTTCTTCAGGATATTCTCAATCAGCTACAACATCACCAAGTGGAACACAACCATACGTTATTACTTGGACTTGGAATGCTGTTACTGGTGCTGATGGTTACAGAGTAATGATTCAGAATCCTTCATACAGTGGTTGTAACGGTTATAACGATTGTTATTTCGATGTTTCAAGTAATACTTTTGTTGATGATAGTTATAATATTACTTATGGAAATGGTTATATACCAACATCGTATAATGGAGCTCTTGCACTTATCGGTGATCAGTCCATAACGGGTTCAATCAATTTTGCGAACGGTTCCGACGCACTTAAGCTCGATGGTACTACATTTTTAAATATTTCTACCAGCTCAGGAAGTTTGGGTTTCGGTCTAAATGCTTATGAAAATGGAACAGGATTGAATAATATCGCTATAGGAATTGGAGTATTGAGACAAAGTACTTCTCATTCAAATGTAGCAATAGGCAATTATAACCTTTATAATAATTCAACGGGTCATAGCAATGTAGCAATTGGTACAAATGTTTTGGTAAATAATGTTTCCGGATTTGAAAATACCGCTATTGGAAAGTTTGCTATGAATGACAACATATCAGGAATATATAACGTAGCCATTGGAAGCAATGCTTTAATAAATAATACAACTGGTCGTAATAATACTGCCATCGGTACATATTCAGGATATTCAAATACCAGTGGTCAGAATAATACGTCTCTAGGTTTTTCTGCATTACAGAACAACAAGGGTTCAAACAATACTTCGTTGGGGTCAAGTGCTATGTTCTACAATGAAACTGGTACATCTTCTGTGGTCATCGGATACTATGCTGGCTATGGAGTTGCATCAAATTCCTTCTCATCATCAACAATTATAGGAACATATGCGGGTAAATCTGTAACAACTGGTTCAAATAATATCATCATTGGTTCCGAGGCGGGTGATGCAATCACGTCGGGTTCAAACAATATAGTTATTGGTACAAATATTGATGCTCCAAGTAATACTGCATCAAATCAACTGAACATAGCAAATATAATATATGGTATTAATAATAGTGGAACGGGTTCTACGTTATCGACAGGAACAATTGGAATAGGAACAACTTCGCCTTTTGCAAAGCTCTCTATACATGCAAACAACGGTGAGACAAATACGTCACTCTTTACTATTGCATCTTCTACAGGTTCTGCCACAACTACATTATTTACAGTTTTGAATAATGGAAATGTGGGTATAAGTACAACTTCACCATCCGCAAAATTGGCAATACGAGGAGATGGGACTACAACTGGTAGAGCTTTTGTAGTTTCAAATTCTTCTGGAGCAGAAAAATTTGCAATATCAGATAGCGGTAATGTTAGACTTGGTCTTGGTGTTAATGCTGTCGCTACAAAATTGGAAGTTATCGGTACTGATTCATCTGGCTCTGTTGGTACAGAAGATGAAATTAAATTAATTCGTCCTTTATTATCTTTGGAATATCCAAAAGTGGCATCATTCAAGCTTGGTAAATGGGATTCAGCAACTCTCACTTCAAGTTCACGGCTTGATATTGCTCTGAAGAACAGTGCAAATGGAACTTATGATGCAGATACAACCATTATGTCTTTGCTTTCGAATACTAGAGTTGGTATCGGCACAACTTCACCATTTGCAACACTTTCAGTCGCAGGTATTGCTTCTATTGATAATTACGTTAGAGCAAGTTACTTTATTGCAACTTCAACAACAGCTTCAACATTCCCATATGCTTCTACTACTGCTCTTACAGTATCAGGTACAAATGGTCTACAACTTGCATCTGGTCTAAATGGACCACTACAAGCAGTAAACGGTCTCGTCTCTTCAACTTCAACACTTTCGATTAGTTATGGTGGTACAGGTACATCGACTGCGCCAAGTTATGGCAAGATTCTCATAGGAAATAATAACGGTGGTTATGATCTCACATCTACGTCTTCGCTTGGCATCTTGGCATCAAGTGCCATAGGGCTCGGTACTCAAGGTTTCATTCCTTACTATGCAGCAAGCGAACAAGCTCTCACCGCAACTTCATCTCTGTTTTTGTCTCAAAGTAGCTTTGTTGGTATTGGTACAACAACTCCAACTTCGGCTTTATCAGTTTTCTCTGCATCAGCTCCACAATTCCAATTAGCATATAATAAAGACAATTACTTAACGACAAGTGTATCATCTTCTGGTGGTGTAACTTTGGCTGTTAACGGTACTGCTGGTGGTCTTACAATTACTAACCCTCAACCAACAGCGGTTGTTAGTGGTACAGGTACTGCTGCTCCAAACTCATTACAAGTAAATGGTGCAACAGGCGGAAATTCACTTGATACCAATATTGGAGTTGGCGGTATTGGAGGCGGTATCCAATTTACAGCAGGAATCGGAGGTACTGCTCTACTTGCAACTTTCTCCGAGACAGGAGGTGCTGGAGGTGCAGTGGCGGTAACTGGTGGTATTGGTGGTGCAGCCGGATCTCCATCAGTTGATTTTATGACAAGAGTTGCAGGTCAGGGAGGTCAACTTACTTTTGCAAGTGGTGCTGGAGGTGATGCTACAAATGGTGGAACTGGAAGTTCTAACACTGCTGGTGCTGGAGGTAAATTTGTTTTGAAAGGTGGTGTCGGTGGTAATGCAAGTGGTGCTACAACAAACACTGGTGGTAATGGAGGTAGTCTATATATAGCAGGCGGAGCTGGTGGCACAGGTTCAACAGCAAATGGATCAAGTGGAAATGTCTTTTTGGGCTATGATTCTTTGAGTTCTATCGGAAATGTTTATTTTGGAAATCAAAATGTTTCGTATGTTGGTAGTACTGGTAATTTTGGAATAGGTACAACTTCGCCTTTTGCAAAACTCTCTGTTCATGCAAACAACGGTGAGACAAATACGTCACTCTTTACTATTGCATCTTCTACAGGTTCTGCCACAACTACATTATTTACAG
>CAZVXQ010000075.1:0-2781 GCA_964630815.1 uncultured Candidatus Saccharibacteria bacterium
GAAGAAGGCGCCTCTTTGAGTTCAAAAGAGAGTGCATACAAACTTATTGTTGAAATGCCGGGTATAACTGATCCTGACAAGGCAGCGGCAAATATCGGCGCAACTCCAAAGCTTGAATTTCGAGTAGCTACAGCCGAAGCGATGAAAGATTTTGAGGCAAAAATTCCAACATTTACATCAACTACTACCCAAGAAGCTGAATACATCGCTTTGTTCAAACAGACTGAATTAAATGGAACGATGATTGGTCGTGCTTCTCTCAACTTTGATCCAACTACAAACGCTCCTCAGGTTGGTCTTACATTCAATTCAGACGGTAGAAAATTATTTAGCGAAATGACCAAGTCGCATGTGGGAGATTATATCGGTATTTTCCTAGATGATCATTTGATCCAAGCTCCAGTTGTTCGTGAAGAGATTCCAAATGGTCAAGCTGTAATAAGTGGAGGTTTTACTTTGGAAGAAGCTCAGACACTTGTTAGAAACCTTAACTTCGGTGCCTTGCCAGTTCCGATTAAGCTCATTTCTACTCAGACTATCGGTCCATCTCTTGGAGCAGAAGCAGTCAATGGTGGCATTAGAGCCGGTTTTATTTCATTTTTGATAATAGCTATTTTTCTCATTGTTTGGTACAGACTTCCTGGTTTGGTAGCAGTGATTGCACTTGGTGTTTATACAGTAATCATGTTGGCTTTGTTCAAACTTGTGCCAGTTACTCTAACGGCGGCTGGTATAGCAGGATTTATTATTACTATCGGCATGGCTGTAGATGCCAATATTCTTATCTTCGAGCGAATGAAAGAAGAGCTTGTACGTGGTCGCGGTATTTGGGATGCAATGCATGAAGGTTTTGCACGTGCCTGGTTATCGATTCGTGATTCAAACATATCAAGTATCATTACTGGACTAATTTTGTACAAGTTTGGTAGCACCTCCGTTGTTACTGGATTTGCCTTGGTATTTATTATCGGTGTTCTAGTAAGTATGTTTACCGCTATTACAGCTTCAAGGATTATGCTTTACGCTATTTCACCTAGTCGTACAACCAGATTGAGCACTTTCTTTATTAGTAATGGTTTCGGTAACTGGAAATCTTAGATTTAATTAGATTCGGTATTTTATATTTAATTTTTTAAATTTTACAAACATGTGGATCATCAAACATCGGGCAATATTCTACACTCTATCTATTGTACTTATCGTTGCCTCTATCTTTTCCTTCGTAAAATGGGGTCTCAATTTCGGTATCGATTTTACTGGGGGTACTCTTATCGAGATTAGTTATTCAAATGAAAGATCAGTTCAGTCTGATATACTAAGTTCTATTTCTGCAATTGATGCAAAAGCGTCAGTAAGACCAGCGGGTACAGATAGTTATATTATCCGCATGAAACCTATAGATCAAAATGAAAAAGCAAAAGTGTTGGAAGTTCTAAAGATTTCGTCATCTTTGAATGAAGAAAATCTTTTGACTAATCAAAATGCAAGTACCAGTGTTGCAAGTTTGAAGACTTTTGATTCTATTGGACCAATTTTGGGCGCCGAATCCTTGAGGAAAGCGTTGGTATCTATTGTCTTGGTTATTCTGGGTATAGTTTTATTCATTACTTTTGCATTTAGGAAAGTTTCAGAGCCGGTCTCATCATGGAAATATGGTTTGGTCGCAATCGTCGCTCTAGTTCATGATGTGATCATACCAACCGGCGTCTTCTCAGTCTTGGGTCATTACGCAGGTTATGAGATCGATACACTGTTCGTTACAGCGATATTGGTTATACTTGGTTTCTCAGTTCACGATACTATTGTGGTCTTCGATCGTGTTCGCGAAAATCTCAGGAATTATTCTTCAAAAAAACCTTTTGTCGAAGTTGTTGGTGAAAGTATCAATCAAACTTTGGTTCGTTCAGTCAACACTTCTCTTACAACGCTTATAGCTTTGTTGGTATTGTATTTCGTCGGCGGTTCTGCAACTGAGCATTTCTCTCTAGCTTTGATTATTGGTATTGCTGCAGGTACCTATTCATCTATCTTTGTCGGTTCTGCTCTATTGGTCACAATCGAAAAGTGGGGGAAAAAGTAATTGTTAAAAAAGATTTTATAACAAGAACTGGTTGCAATTTGCGACCAGTTCTTGTTGAGAGTATAATCTCCTGAATGTTAAGGAAAGATTCAGAAAAAGAGAATTTAATTATTCCAATTGAAGTTGTTACACAACGAATATTTTTTATTCGTGGTCAAAAAGTAATGTTGGATGCTGATTTGGCTGAGTTGTATGGTGTTTCAGTAATTCGTTTGAATGAACAAGTTAAAAGAAATCGTTCTAGATTTCCTGAAGATTTTATGTTTCAGATAAATAAAGACGAGTTAGAATCTTTGAGATCGCAATTTGCGATCTCAAAGATTGAAGGGAGAGGTGGTCGGCGATATTTACCATACGCCTTTACTGAACACGGTGTCGCTATGCTTTCCTCGATTCTCCGAAGTCCAAGAGCGGTGCAAATGAATATTTTAATCATTCGTGCATTTATTAAGATAAGGGAAACACTGGCTTCAAATAAGGATTTGGTACATCAAATTGAAGAGTTACAACGTGAACAAAAGATTCAAAATAAGGACATAAATAACATATATTCATTAATTGATAGACTTATAGAACAGCCAAAAAAACACCAAAATAAGATAGGTTTTAAGCAGTCCTAATACTAAGAAATAAAGGTTTTTTACCCCCTTGACTTTATTTTTTCCTCAAGTAGTATGTATACCACGCCGTGAAATATGGCG
>CAZVXQ010000075.1:2791-3592 GCA_964630815.1 uncultured Candidatus Saccharibacteria bacterium
GTAAGGCCAAATAGGAATTTTAGGGCCCAAACAAAGTCCTTTGAAAATTTAATGAGAATGTATTTATTCTTCTTTATCCTCTAACTCGGGATAGGGAAGATTACGTTCATTATGTTTTTAGCAAAGCATAATGATAAGTTCCTCCAGCGCTTATGTTCTAAGCAATGGAGGTTGTCTGATTAAGTTTTGAAAACTTGGTCGGATAAGCAAGAAACTAGAAATTCAAAATGATTACGAAATCCATCAATTCAATGGATTAATGAGTTGGGATCACAAACAAGTTCTTCTTTGCAAGAAAGCTATGAAGAACGAGCGAAAAATAATTAGAATATTAACGTCTTCTATTTTGTTCCGTTCGCTTTTAGTTAAGAGTTTGATCCTAGCTCAGGATGAACGCTGGCGGCGTGGATAAGGCATGCAAGTCGAGCGGGCACTCCTCACTGCGTTTGTCGCACTCTAATTTCAAAAATTAAATCTAAAATCTAAAATTTAACCGCACTTGCGACTAGATTTGAGATTTTATATTTAAGATTTGATTTTAAGACGCGACGAGCATAGCGAGGAGTGTCAGCGGCAGACGAGGTAGTAATAAATAGGTACGTACCAAAGAGTTGGGCATAGCTATCCGAAAGGGTAGGTAATTCCCAATAGTCCCTTGACGCAAGTCTATGGGTAAAGGAGCAATCCGCTCTATGAACGGCCTATTCGGTATCAGCTAGTTGGTGAGGTAAAAGCTCACCAAGGCTATGACGCCTAGGGGACCTGAGAGGGTGACCCCCACCGATGGGACTGAGACACGGC
>CAZVXQ010000076.1:0-3580 GCA_964630815.1 uncultured Candidatus Saccharibacteria bacterium
ATCCAAACCCAGAGATTCGAAGCCTGGACTATACAATACAATATCACCCTTTTTTGCATTTTCAGTTGCCATCCTCACCGCCTCATCGAGAGATGGTGCCGACAAAACTACTATGCTTTGCAACTTTTCTATAACTTTTCTTTCTAGGATAGTTCCACTACCAGGAAGTAAGATTATGGTGTGGACGTATTGAGGCATAACTTCATATAAGTGTCCATAATAACCTTCACTCTTTGCTCCACCAAATATTAATACTATATTTTTATTTCGTGAAAGTGTTTTGATGGCTAACTCAGTTGAAACAGGAGAAACAGCCATCCCATCATTATAATATTCTATATTTTTTATTTTTTTAATAAATTCCATGCGCCCTCTTGGCGACTTCCATTTGGAGAGAATTCTGTAAATAATCTCATCATCTACACGAAATAATTTGGCCGTTTGAATAGCCAATGCAAGACTATCAACTTCATGTGTAAATCGCTTTTCTATAAAATTCCAATCGTTGGAAATGATTGATTTCTTGGTGCGTAACATCTTTGCTTTTGGCTGTATCTTTAGTGAGTGAGTCAAATCAACAATAGAATCTGAAGCGATAATATAATTATTATAAGTTTGGTAAGTCAATATCTCAAAAGGTGTTTTATTAAAGGAAAATTCTGAAGGCAAACAGGCAAAAATTGCTACATGAGGACTTATTCTCATCTCATAAAGTTCTTTCATGATTTTACTTGTAAGTCTAATCAAAACAATGTCACCACTACGGATCTTCTTAAGATGAGTCAATATTCCATCATTTGATTCTGAATCAATAATAAAATAACTTTGACTATCCCTACCAGAACAAGCAACCTTGAACAACGGATCTAGCATTGACATTAGAGTAGATTTGCCACACTCACCTATCGTTGCAACAACAGTTATAGATGGTGTTTGCTTGAAAAAAAGTGTTTCTGGATACTCAATCATTATTTTTCTTTCAGAATTAATTACTGGCAACAAGAAGCTAGCATCACGATCATACTCGTGAGACAAAACTATGATGTCCATATCCAAGAGATCGTCAGCTGGAATAGAGCCGCAAACATAATTTGCCAATCCAATCGTTCTAAGAAAAACTAAGTGATTTTTTAATCTAGCCTCACTTTTTAGGTCATAAACACTTACCAAAGCTCCTGCTTTGATGAGAAATTTGACATCTTCAACCATTTCACCGTTATGACCGAGCCCAATTACTGCCACCCGTTTATTCTTGAAAAAATCTCTAATAGCCATAAACGTAGTATAGGCTATGATCTTGTCCCTATCAATCTTTTTATCCTAATCATCTCTTGAAGCATAGCCTGCATTTTTATGGTTTCATCGGATTCGGAATAATCACTAACAACAAAATTTGCCAGTTTTTTCATAAATATTCCATGCAAATCTCGAAAATATTCATCTAGAATTTTCAAATTATCTACACTAATATCTCTATCGTATCGAGTTGGTCTATCTTTTTCCTGACTTTTTGTTGCAGGACCATCCAAGACCCTCAACAACTCAATAGGTCTATTGATACCTTCGTATAATATCGAACTATGATTCAAGACCCCTTCTAGTGAAGGAGAAGCAATTTGATAATCTCTCATTATGTTTGTAGGTGCTTGGCAACACTCATTTCTTGTTTTTGTTTATCTGCGTAACTCGCTCTTTAAATTTGTAAGCAAAAAGTTCGGGTAATGCCAAGGGCTGTGCCCTAGGCATTCCAGTCTCACGCTCACTTTTTGCTAACAAATTTATAATCGCTCAAACAGTCCTCGATAAACAAAAACAAGAAATGAGTGTTGCCAAGCACAAATAAAATTAGTAATCCGCACTAACACTTGCAAAAGAATCTTTTGTAATAATGACGTGATCCAAAATTGTAATGCCCAAAATTTTACCGGCACGAACAAGATCTACAGTGACAGCCGAGTCTTCTTTGCTTGGTGTTACTTCACCAGATGGATGATTGTGAGCCAAGATGATTGCTGCCGCATTACACTCTATAGCAGGCCGAAAGACTTCTCGAGCGTGAATGATATTTGAATTTACTGTACCAATAGAGATAACCTCATCCCTCAATATACGATTGTGACTATTGAGATAAATGCCTCGTAAATGTTCTTTTTGGAGGTTACGCATGTCTTGAAGATAATCAAAGACATCTTTGGCATTCCTAATTGTAACAAGACCGGTTGATGAACGATCGTAAAAGCGTCTGCCTAACTCACCACAGGCCACAATCTGACAAGCCTTGACTATCGGTATATCTAATTCTTTTGATAATTTTTCTGGATCAGTTTCGGCTAATATGCTTTTTTCTCCATAATCACGAATAAGCCTATCGGACATTTCCAATATATTCTCTTTGGATGTACCAGTAACCAGAACGACTGATAATAATTCCTTGATGCTCAAAGCCCCAGAACCACTATTAATAAGTTTTTCGCGAGGTTTGTCTTCGGAAGGCAGGTCATGAATCGTGATTGGATAATCACGATACGTCCGATCCAAAAATCTCACATTTGGCCTTATAGCATAAGTTTGCATAAGGCAATTATATCAGATAATTATAAAGTTTCGACAAGTATGAAATTGGTTTCATTGATCTGACCAAATGGCATACCAGCAACAATTACAACTTTGTCACCTTTCTTGACTAGTTGATTATCCAAAGTAGTTTTTCTGACTATATCCATAATCTCATCCGTAGTCTTGAATGTTGGAACAAGTATAGGATAACAACCATAAGAAATAATCAGTTTGTTCAGACATTCTGGGTTATCTGTAAGAGCTAGAACCATTTCAGCAGGACGATAACGAGAAATCATCCGTGGTGTTCGACCACCTCGAGTAAGAGCAACAATAAGTGAAGCACCAATATTGTGAGTTGCTCTAACAGCAGATTGAGATATAACGTCTGTTATACCATGCGAGACTTCGTATTCAGCAATTGTATCTCTTGTAAATACTTCTTTTTCGACACGGAGAGCAACTCGAGTCATTATCTCAACAGCGGCAATTGGAAAATCGCCCAAAGTAGTTTCTTCGGAAAGCATGATTGCATCAGTACCATCTATAATCGCATTTGCTATGTCTGATATTTCTGCTCGAGTTGGGACTGGATTTTTGACCATAGATTCCAACATCTGTGTAGCCGTGATGACTGGCTTACCGGCAGAATTACACTTGTGAATGATAAGCTTCTGTACCAATGGAACCTCCTCAGCTGGTATCTCAATGGCCAAATCGCCTCTAGCAATCATTATTACATCACTTGCCTCTATTATAGCGTCTATATCATCCAGAGCCTCTGGAGACTCAATTTTGGAGATTATATGGGCTAAGGAAACCGCTTTGGTGAGGATTTCTCGTAGTTCCACAATATCTGAAGCGCGACGAACAAAAGACAAGGCGATGAAATCTAGATTGTTTTTTATTCCAAATTCTAGATCTGACTTATCTTTGTCAGTAAGTGACTTGACCGAAAGATTTGCCCCTGGCACGTTGACTCCTTTTCGTCCAGAAAGCCTACCTCCAGAAATAACTTTTGTAA
>CAZVXQ010000077.1:0-3540 GCA_964630815.1 uncultured Candidatus Saccharibacteria bacterium
CATGAATGCTCTCGATACATATATTCCAGCTCCAGTTCGCGAAGTTGATAAGCCTTTCCTTATGCCTATCGAAGACATCTTCTCTATCGAAGGACGCGGAACTGTCGTTACTGGTCGTATCGAAAGAGGTATGATTAAAGTTGGTGAAGAAGTTGAAATTGTTGGTTTCAAAGATACATCAAAGACTGTTATTACCGGTATCGAAATGTTTAACAAATCTCTAAAAGAGGGTATGGCAGGCGACAATGCAGGCCTTCTCCTACGTGGTACAGCAAAGGATGGCGTATCTCGAGGTCAGGTTTTGGCAAAAGCTGGTACAGTCAAACCTCATACAGAATTTGAAGCAGAGGTTTATGTTCTAAAGAAAGAAGAGGGAGGTCGTCACACTCCATTCTTTACAGGTTACAAGCCACAGTTCTATATTCGTACAACCGATGTTACTGGTGAAGTAACACTTCCTGAGAAAGTAGAAATGGTTATGCCTGGAGATACCATTACATTCAAGGTCAAACTCGTTGCGCCAGTTGCTCTCGAAGACAAACAGAGATTTGCTGTTCGTGAAGGAGGTAAGACTGTTGGTGCGGGAGTCGTAACCAAGGTCGTAGCTTAATAATCTTAAATCTAAAATCTAAAAATTAAAATCTAATATTTCAAGTAGATTTAAGATTTAAGATTTAAGATTTTACATTGAAACATGTCAACAACAAACGAAACTAAAGAGGCAAAGACCAAAGCTCCTCGTGCAAAAAAGGCCAAGGTTTTAGGAGAAGCTCCTCATTTGAGAATTCGAGTCCGTGCTTATGAGCACAAGATTCTCGATGCCTCTTTGAAGCAGATCATGGATACAGCATCTCGTTATGATGCAGAGATTCATGGACCTGTTCCATTGCCTACAGAGATCAAGAAATACACAGTGAACCGCTCCTCTTTCATCGACAAAAACTCACGTGAACAATTTGAAATGAGAGTTCACAAAAGATTGGTTGACATTATTAATCCAAATCCAAAAGTTATCGAAGCTCTGACAAATTTGAGCCTTCCGTCAGGTGTCAACATCGACGTAAAAATGATGTAAACAAGATAATATATCACTGCAATGAAATTCATTCTAGGAAGAAAACTCAATATGACACAGATCTACGATGCTTTTGGAACAGCTATTCCTGTTACGGCTGTTGAAGTTCGTGGTAATGTCGTTACTCAAGTTCGTACAAAAGATGCAGATGGATACGAAGCAATTCAAGTAGGAGAGGGTACACGTAATCCAAATCGCATAAATAAAGCACAGAAAGGTCATTTCAAGGATCTTGGTTCTTTTGCTTCAATCAAGGAGTTCAGAACTGATAGTGCTGTTCAACAAAAAGTTGGTGACAAAATGGACATATCTCAGTTCAAAGCCGGAGATATGGTGACTGTAAGTGCTACTTCAAAGGGTAAAGGTTTCCAAGGTGTAGTAAAGCGTCACGGCTTCGGTGGAGGACCTCGTACACACGGTCAGAAGCATTCTGAGCGCGAATCAGGTTCTATCGGAGGCGGTTTGCGTACTCGCGTACCAGTAGGTATGCGCATGGCAGGCCGTATGGGTAGTGATCGAATTACAGTTAAGAATCTCAAAATTGCTCATATCGATACAGAAGAAAGCGTGATCTATGTTGGTGGAGCAGTTCCTGGTAGGAGAGGTACTCTTGTCGAGATTGTTGGTTAATCGATCAATACTAAATAATCAAAACAAAAAAGAGGCTTAGCCTCTTTTTTGTTTGTAATAAAGTTATCAGCAGATATGCTTTGATATTAACAATGCAGATTGAAGTACAAATTGCTATAATAAACAGGAATGAAAAAGTCTTTTGTCAGTAAATACATAAAGAATAAATACACAATTATTATCTCAATAATTGTTCTCATAGTAGGCGCCTATATTTATTTTAGAAGCGACAAAGGACAAAAGTTCGATTTTGTTGCAGTTCAAACTGGTGATATTTATGAGAGAGTAAGTGTAACTGGAAAGATTTCTCCTATAGAGAAGGCTGATCTGGCATTCGAAAAGTCTGGCAAAGTTATTTCAATAAAAGTCAAAGTTGGTGATAGGGTCAAAAAAGGCGATCTCTTGGCTATGCTAGATTCATCTAGTGATAGAGCCAGTCTCAATTCTGCACAAGCAAAATTAGCCGATCTTTCTCGTGGCTTGAATGCACCAGAATTGGCTCTTGAGGAATCAAAAATCAAAACTGCCACAGTCAGTCTTCAAAATGCAAAACAAGATGCTTTGAATACTGCAAGATCTGCTTTGGTGCTTACACAAACAGCAGTAAATAATTACGCAGACAATTTATTTGATTTTCCGCAGAGTGCTAATCCAACAATAAATATCAGGACTTCTTCGCAAAATCTTCAAAATTCTATAAATCTAGAAAGAGTTGTTGTTTCTGAGACTTTCTCAAAATGGAAAAATGATCTCGAAAATCTAAAAACCGTAGATGATGCTACACAATTAATATCAAGAGTTAATGGTTATGAGGCTATAGTAAAAGCTTTTATGGACAAATTATCCATTATCGTAAATGATTTGAATACAGCAAATTCTGGTTTAGCACGGGCAACGATAGATAGTCATATTAGTTTATTAAATACTGGTCTCACTACATTGAATCAGGCTATTTCTTCTGTAGCCTCGGCAAAATCTGTATTAGAAAATGCAAATACAAATTATGATCAAATATATAGCAACTATTTACTAAAAAACTCTGGTTCGTCTGCCCAGGCGGTCTTGGCTCAAAAGGCAGTTGTTGAAGGATATAAAGCCGAATTAGAAAAGAATAATTTATATTCTCCTATTAATGGAGTAGTAACAAAAGTCGAGCCTGATATAGGTGAATATGTTTCACCGGGTACAGTTTCATTTGGCGTTATTAGTGACGGTGATTACAAGATTGAAGCCTATGTTCCAGAGGCTGATATAGCAAAGATAAAAAATAGTGATCAAGCGTCAACAACACTCGATGCTTATGGACAGAGTGTAGATTTTCCATCTGTTGTGGTTGATATTGATCCTGCTGAGACAATTTTGGAGGGCGTTCCAACATACAGGATTGTCTTACGTTTTATTTATAAAGATACTCGCATAAAGTCTGGCATGACTGCCAATCTAGAGATTATGACCAATGAAAGGAAGAATGTTCTAACTGTACCTACAAGAGCAATACAAACCGAAGACAATAACAAATACGTAAGAGTGGTAAATTCAGATGGTAAGACCTATACGAATGTACCTGTTATGGTCGGTCTTAAAGGATCTGATGGTATGTCCGAGATAATTTCTGGGGTAAATGTCGGAGATAAAGTTGTAACCTATATAAGATAAGATGCATGAATATAATCGAAGTACAAAATTTAAGAAAGTCATATCACGATGGAACAGATACTATTGCACTTCGCGATGTTAGTTTTGACGTTAGAAAAGGCGAATTTTTGGCAATAATGGGGCCATCAGGAAGTGGTAAATCAACTATTGCCAAAGCAGTGGCCGATCATTATCAATAT
>CAZVXQ010000078.1:0-3483 GCA_964630815.1 uncultured Candidatus Saccharibacteria bacterium
TTTAATGAAATCAAAGATTATGTACCTCCATCTCAAAGTCAAAACTGAAGCAAAAAAAGATGAAGTCAAACAAATATCTATTGACCATTATGAGATATATGTTCGAGAGCCGGCAGAGCGTAATTTGGCCAATAGGCGGATCATTGAGTTATTGAAAGAACTTTTCCCAGATAGACAAGTAAGAATAATTAACGGTCATCATTCGCCTAGTAAACTTATTTCTATAGATGATGAATAAATATGTAGAGTCCATAATAATAAATTAGAAAATTAAATTTTCCATGTTTTTAGTTGTTGATTTCGTTGTTGCTAGTGATTGAACTGTGATAAAATTAGGCATATGAATATAAATATAAAAACCACAGCAATAACGCTTACTCCTGCGATTTCCGATTATACAAATAAGAAGCTCGAAAAGATCCAAACATTATTAACAAATGATCCTAGTGCAATCTGTGATATAGAACTCGCCAAGACGACCGGTCACCACAATAAGGGTGAAATATTCCGAGCCGAGATTCATATTGTTGGTGCTGGCAAAAATCTCTATGCTTCATCAGAAGAAGAGGATCTCTACAAAGCGATCGATATTGTCCAAGATCAGATTTTGTACGAACTTACATCTGACAAGAGCAAGAAGGTCTCGGCCTTGAGAAGGGGTGGAGCAAAGATGAAAGCTATGGTCAAAGGTCTTTGGCCTTGGGGCAAAAATTAATAGTCATTTATTATTATGAATAACAAATTTTTTAGTCTGGCAGAAATGAAGCAACCAGTTAATCAA
This sequence comes from uncultured Candidatus Saccharibacteria bacterium, assembly GCA_964630815.1. GTDB lineage: Bacteria > Patescibacteriota > Minisyncoccia > Phycocordibacterales > PALSA-1337 > C7867-002. Next base: position 782 of record CAZVXQ010000078.1, read on the forward strand.
TGGTTTTGCATAGCATTTCTTGGTTTGTGGTGTTTTTGGATTGTTCTTTACTACACGACCAGTAAAGCTTTTGACGTTGGTGATAACATTCGCGAAAATAGCGGACTCACAATTTTGGATTCATCGAAATAATATCAGTTCAACTTTTTGTTCATTTGAGAGATCGCTTTAATTATATTTACGACAAAAATCTTCGTAACTAATTTCTTTTGATCCTTCAGGAATGACTTTGATTATCTCTAGTTTATCATCGGTAAATTTGGCATCAGTAATTTTGACTCTAATTTCTTTGCCTTTGTAATTTGTAACAAAATAACTTCCGATCCAGCCATAAAAAGCTTGGATCTTACGCCAATTTGTATATGGGTCTTTTGCAAGATCAATGAGAGTATCATCTTTGGAAAATTTCTTTGTATAAGTTGCAAGTGAGTGGTCTTGTTCAGCGGCTCGTATTTGATCATTTATCCAACGTGGTAAAATCTCGGCAAATAATTGAGCGCCTTGTCTTGCCATCATTTCTTCATAATCCAAATAATTTGGCCAATTTTCTACGGTCAATTGTTTTTGTGCAACGATTGGTCCATGATCCATCTCATCATCCATCAGCATTATTGATACGCCAGTATTTTTTGCGTCATCGATAATTGTTGTTGGTAATGGGGAAGGGCCACGATATTGAGGCAATAATGAAGGGTGAATATTGAGGGTATGCTTCGATGGTATATCAATTAGACTTTTCGGTAATATTTTGCCATAAGATGCAACCAAGAAAACCGGACAGATTTCTTGATTGTCTTTATTATTGGTCTCCTTTATTTTGTTAATAAAATCCGAATTTAATTTTTCTGGATCAAAACAGGTAATGTTGTGGCTGATTGCCCACGTCTTTACAATATTTGGTGTGAGAATTTGTTTTCGACCAACCGGCTTGTCGTGAGTGGTGACTATAAACTCAGGAAATAATCTTAATTTCGATAATTCATCCAAGACGATAACCGAAAGTCTGGATGAGCCGAAAAAAGCAAATTTTGTATTGTTAGAGTTGTTCATAGATTGCATTTGCTGTTGATGTAAGATGTTTATCGTTTGGAATTAGGTGTAAAAAAATGATAAAAATCAGTACTTCGAAATTGTGATCAGAACTAATTTTTTCCTTGCAATTCTTGGATCTCTTCTTCGGTCATCTCCCAAAGTTCTTTTGCTTTGTCTATGAAGAGAACGCCGTTTAAGTGATCAATCTCATGTTGAAAGATCTGAGCCAAGACACCACTTGCACCACGCTCTATCTTATCGCCTTTTTCGTTGTATGCAGTGATGGTGGCACGAACCGATCTTTTGACTTTTCCATAATACCAACGAACGGAGAGACATCCTTCTTCAACGTCTTTCTTTTCTTTTGAAATTTTAATTATTTCTGGATTAATGAAAACCAAATCCTCATCACCGCCTTTGTAGCTATGATCGGCCTGGCTTAGAAGTTTACCTTTGACGACGAAGATGCGTAATGGCACACCGATCTGTGGAGCTGCAAGAGCAATGCCATCTTTCTGGCTATCCATTGCTTCGATCATATCAGAAATAATCTTATTTATTCTTTCTGTACCGATATCAGAAAGTGGCACCTCTTTTGCCTTGTCCCGAAGTACTGGTTGTTCTTTTTGGACTATGTCGATCATGGGGAAACTATAACAGAGAAGTGGTTGTTTGTGAACTATTTCCGAGGTGCAACCTCGGTATCATGTCTGACATATGCAAAGCTAACTGATAGTATAATTTGGATAAAAGAAAAAGCGCGGAGGTGTGGTTGTTGTGAACCACATTTCTCCGCGCCGGAATGGAGCTTGTCAGGCTCCCTGCAAGATTCAATGGGGTCGCGTACCCCAAGGTTTTTTACCTACGGTCGTGTGCGACTGTCCCGTCGGATTCGTCTGAAACGGATGGCCTTGCGTCTCCCCGCGCTAGGGGCTACGTTTGACCACGAGTCATCCTTTGTGGATGTCAACACTATGTTAGTGCGACGATACACAACAGCCACACCTGGCCAGACCGCTCTCCGTTGACGGCGGAGATGTAAGGTGCCCAGTAAACAGTTCTGGGTGGGCCGCTAGCGACTAATGTCCTCTGGGAAATGATTACCCATTGGATGGGGCAGATAAGTGCGCCCCATCATCGCACGCACCATATTGGACTCGAAATTCAAGACCATTATGGTGCGTACGACTGATCAGATTCAATGTACTTAACTAGGAGTAGTATAGCATACCTAAAATATTTGTCAAGCAAAATTTGCTATTATTGGAGAAGATTGCAAAATAATGGCTATAAATATAGGTATTTAGTATTATAGGTATTTAGTATTGTGAAGCTAGATCCTGTAGATTGAGTGCAGATATCTGACATGTGTAAATAGAAGTGATAGAATTATCATTAATATGAACAATAAAATTAATAGGTATGAAAAGAAAGTAATGAAAGTTCTAGGTGAGCAAGGATTTATTTGGGGCGATAAAGAAAGAGAAATTATAAACTCTAGAATAAATAATGGTCGGAGGTATTTCTTTATGGTAGCAAATAGAAAAGAAGGAGATCGAATCGTAGAAAGATTTATCAAAATACCAGAAAATAATACAAAAAAGCTTTTACTTCCATTTGAGCGACAGATAGAGATGGCTTTGTATTTGAAATCAAATAACATAATCAAT
>CAZVXQ010000079.1:0-3460 GCA_964630815.1 uncultured Candidatus Saccharibacteria bacterium
TACTATCAATGGTTATCTCGATGTGTTGGGTACGGGGACGAATTCGACGTCGACAATTTCAAGTAATCTTTGGGTCAAAGGTACATTAAGAGCAAATCTTTCGTATGTAGGTGACCTTATCTTTGCAAACAATTTTGCTTTTACCGAGGCTTTGCCTATCAATTCAACTACAACTCAAGGTTTGTATTTGAACAATCAAAATGGAGACAGGGTATTGGCAATTGATGATCAGGGCAATCTAAATATTGCTGGTGATATTTGCGCAAAGAATTTTGTATGTTTCAATGAATCTCTTGATAAACTTAGTGAAGATCTTGGAACTTTGGCTTCAAGTACTGCAGGTCTTGGTGGTATTGCAGACAGCGTAAATAGAACATCGTCTTCTGTACAAACTCTTGCTGATTCAATCGTAGCATTGGATCTAAAGGTTGATGCATTTATAGCTTCATCAACACTAAACATTGATTCAATTATAGCTTCAACAACTCTTGCTCTCGCTTCTAGTACAGATTTTATGAATATTGTTTCTTCTACGACTGCAAATGTTTTGAGTTCAAACGATTCATTTGTCCAAGTTATTGCAAATTCAGTAAAGAATATTTTGGCCTCAACACAAGATTGGGTTGTTGAGAAATTTACCGCGAAGGTTGCTTACTTGAATCGTGTTGAAGCAGAGACGGTTGCAATCTCAAAGGGTATGGAAATAGTCGATCAATCAACTGGTTCTGTCTGGTGTGTTACCATCAAGAATGGTGATTGGAATAAAGTACAGGGAAGTTGTATGAATATTGCAAGTTCGACAGTACCTACTCCATATCCAACTCCAGTAGTTCCAACACCTACACCTGTAGTAAGTATTATTCCCCTAGCTACAACAACATCTACTACAGCGACGGATACAATAGCATCATCGACAGATACAACAACATCGATTGCCAGCTCAACGGTCTCAAATGATGTCGGAACAACTGATAGTGCCACTTCTACGACTCCGGTGATAAGTACTGATCCTGAACCATCTGTAACCCCTTCACCAACATTATCACCAATTCCAGAAATTCCTATTGAACAAAGTCCTACTGAACCAATCGCAAGCGTTGTTCCTGTAGAGTCAAATCCAGTATCATCTACACCAACCGAAGTGGTTCAGCCAATAACTCCATAAACAAATGAAATCAATATATATAAAAACAATTATTCTCATAGCAACGTTTATATTTATAGATTTGTCTATAGCAAATGCTTTTACAATTGACAAAGTTATAACAAAGACAGGAAATAGTCTTACAAATGGTCTTATCGGATACTGGACTTTTGATGGTAAGGATCTCATAAATAATGTTGCAGATTTGAGTGGCCAGGGTCATACCGGTTATATGTCAAATTTTACATCAACATCATCTGCAGTTGCTCCGGGAGAAATTGGTCAAGCTTTAGGATTTGATGGTGTTAATGATTTGGTTGATACTGGTGCGTCTGACTGGATAAATACTAGTGCGCTTACTGTGTCTGCTTGGATAAGGCCAAAAAGTCACGGAGAGGGTGGTGCGGGTTCTATATTGGATAATAGGAAAGCTATATTTGGAATGTATGACGGTGCAGGTACAAATGCAGTTACTTTTAGTAGTAATGCAGGTGTAACAACCGCAAAAAGTGCAAATGGATCAGTACCGTTTAATAAATGGACACATGTTATTGCAACTCGAGATGCTTCCGGGGTTGTAAATTTTTATGTAAATGGCACTCTTTCTGGAACAGCAAATCAGAATAGTGGTACTCCTGCTGCTGGGACTGTTGGTGTACAAATTGGTAATACTGTTTTCTTGAGTAGAACATGGGATGGTTATATAGATGATTTACGAGTCTACAACCGTGTTTTGTCAGCGACTGAAGCCAAACAATTATACAATCAAAACAGTTCGTATGTATCAAAAACAAATACCCAAATCAATGGAGCGTCAGTTGGACTTGGTGCTGGTTTAGTTGGTCATTGGACTTTTGATGGTAAGAATATGGTTAGTAATGTCGCAGATTCGAGTGGGCTTGGGAATAATGGACTAATGTCGGGATTTACTTCGACCTCGAGTGCGGTTACTGCTGGGAAGGTGGGGCAGGGGTTAAGTTTTGATGGAGTCAATGATTATGTGAACTGCGGTAGTAACAGCAGTGTGTTACCTGATATATTCTCTTTTTCAGCTTGGGTAAAGATTAATAACAATAATCCTGCAGGCGCTAATATGATAATGGGATGGAGTTCCAGTACGGCATATCCTGGTTTGTTATTGAAGTTTAGTAACAGTCGTCCCCTTCTTTATCTAGGATCAAATAATTATAGATATTTTTCTGCTTCATCTCCAACAAATGTTGCCGATACAAATTGGCATCACTATGTATTTATTGTGACTGGCAATACTTTGAATGATATAGATAATTCTAAACTCTATGTTGACGGAAAAGAACAAGATGTATTTCTTACTCTTAAAACTGGTAATCCATCTACAAAATTACTTTGTAGATTGGGTATGGGTGGAGATTCACCTCGTATGAATGGAATTATGGATGATGCTCGTATTTATTCCCGCGCTCTCTCTACCACCGAAATCCAGCAACTCTATTCCCAAGGCTCTACAAAAGTAGCCTCTACTATAAGTCGTCCTGCTCAAACCGGTCTAACATCTGGCCTTGTCGGCCACTGGACTTTTGATGGAAAAGATACTAGTTGGGCAACATATAGGATTACTGATAAAAGTCCTAGTGGAAATACTGCAACAATTTCAGGAATGTCAACTTCAACATCTCCAAAAGTGGGAAAAGTTGGCCAAGCTCTTACGTTCGATATGGTGAATGATAAGTTGGTGATATCACCGTCGTCCTCATTAAATAATATGTCAAGTTTTACATATTCGTTGTGGATCAGGCCTCATTCTAATGGTCAAAGTGAACTCGGGTATATTTTTACAAAAGGATCTGGAGGAAGTGGTGGTTATTTGATCCAAATGGATGTTAATCGTTTTGATATAACCATAAATTATGATGGTGGAACCAATTTGGCATTTGTGGCACCATTCGACGCTTCAACTTATAATAGATGGAGTCATCTTGTGATGACTTGGGATGGAACAAATGTAGCTGCAAATGTTGGAGTGTACCTCAATGGAGTTGCCCTAAGTCATAGTTTCAATACAAATGGAGTCGGAAGCAAAGTAGATGATTCCTCATATTCACTTACTATTGGTGATAATGGTTCCAATACTAGATATTTTGATGGAGAGATGGATGATTTTAGAGTTTACAATCGAGTATTATCTGCTTCTGAAATTCAACAACTATATAATAATGGTAAATAATAATTAATCGCTCTATGTAAATAGACTATTAGATCACGCAACAACAAAAGCTCTTACCAAATACCAAGAATACTATGCAAAAGACATACTGACACCAAGTGGATTAATCAAGG
>CAZVXQ010000080.1:0-3432 GCA_964630815.1 uncultured Candidatus Saccharibacteria bacterium
CTCGAGGAGTCGCCTTCATTCTTTTTTGAACATTATTTTATCAGGATTTTATCTCCTATCTGTACACTTACAGTATGAAAACAAAATTATATATAAAACCAATAATTGTTGTTGCCAGTATTGCGATTGCTTCTAGCGCTCTTGGTGCATATTATTGGCGAGAAGAACATCGCAAGCCAATTTTGGAGATATTCGTTTTTGCCCCAAAAAACGGACGTTCTGTTTTTATTAGAACACCAGAGGATTATCGAATATTGATTGACGGAGGGTCAAATTCTGAAATAATAAGATTCATCTCAAAGATATTACCTTTTTATTCTCGTCGCGTAGATATGGTAATAGCTACTACTGATAATGGTAAGAATACAGGTGGCCTTATTGATATTATACAAAGGTATCAAATAGGGGATATATATTTGCCAAAGTACACGCTCGATAGTTTGGGTTTGGCTAGTTCGACCGATCAAATTTACGAGACATTTATACAGATGGTAAATGAGTTGGGTTCAAATACAGAGGAAGTTTCAATCGGGAAAGTTATTGATTTGGATTCAAAAACAAAATTAAAAATTCTATTTCCTGCTGATCCGACAAAGTTTTCATATTCAAAGGCAAGTGCACCCGAAGTTCTATTTAATATTAACTACGGAGTTACAAACATACTATTTGCCGGAAACGCTTCTCCAAAAATTCAAAAATACATAGCAAGTACAAATGATGTTTCAAATTCAAATATCGAACTTTCAAATGTTCTTGTTGTTTCACATAGTGCTTTGCCTAACAATATTTCATCAGAATTTATAAATAAATTTCACCCCGCAAATCTGGTTTACTCCAAAAACCTCTCCAAACATCAGACTTCATCTGGTACGACTAAGACAAAAAAGAAAATTGATCCTTTGCTATATCTATCTCCAGATAATCGTTTTAATATTAGAGAGAACGGTGGAATAAAGATTGAGTCGGATGGTAAAGGGGTGAACTTATCTTTTATCTAATTATTACTATTTTGAATCTTTAATAAAATTTCCTTGTACATCTTTTTGATTGTCTCTTTTTGAGGTTTGCCGATTGAATAATAATTCAAGAAACTGGGATTTGAGTTTATTTCAATAACAGTGTATTTATTTGTTTTGTTACTGATATCGCCATCGATCATAATGTCAACTCCACAAAGTCTAAGACCCATATCTTTCGTTATGTTTATAGCTTGTTTTTTGAAATAAGGGTGAATTTTTTCTGTAACATCAATGACATCGCCACCAGTAGATAAGTTCGCATTGCACAGTAAATAGATAGTTTCATTAAGTTTTGGAATGTAATCGAGGCTTTTTTGTTGGTGTTTTAGTGTCAGTTTAATCCTGTCATCATCTATGTTTATTTTTCTTTTTCTTCCTAAATTTTCAAGTGTCTTCATTTTCTTATTAAATAAAGTGGAAATATTTGATTCGCCATCCCCGATTACGTTTAGAGGAATTCTTTGGTATGCAGCAATAATCTTATTATCAAGAACAACAATGCGATAATCTTTTCCAGTTACGATCTTTTGTACAAGAACAATTCGATCGCCTCGAAAAATATTTTTAACAGATTCAAAAAATTCAACTTTATTATCAACAAATGAGACATCTTTTCCTTGAGAACCACTGTTTGGCTTTACAATTACAGGAAAACCAATTTTTTTTGCATGATCATATGCAGAGCCTATTCTTCTACCTTTTGATCCTATTGTATTTGCCCACTCATCGGAATAGAAAGCTTTGCTACCCGGAACTGTTGGATATCCTAATGATTTCAAAAAAAAGTTTGTATAATCCTTATCTGAAGCAATTTCTGAACTACCTTTAGTATTTATATCTAAGGTATTGTAACGAAAATATTTTTTGGATCCGTTTTTGAATGTGATTTGACCAACAGTATTCCATTCTGGTTCGATGAGTAATTTTGCTCCAATTTCTGGCGCAATCTCTCGGATTATTTTACAGAGCAATGTTATTTTTTTGCGTTCAGTCTTTTTTAGCATTTGTGTATTTGCCTTTGTTTACCTGGTTACGAATTAACAGATAAGCCCCTTTATAGCACTTACTAAGATCATAATCAACAAAAAACAGATGTCAGACATCTGCACATCTGTTTTTTGTATGTAAAATATCTAATTTAGATTATTCCGGCTTTCTTGAGGGTCGCAAATGCGCCATTCTTCTCGATTGTGCGGAGAGCACGAGTTGAGATGTTGAGAATGAAGGTTTGTTTGAGCTCTGGCACATAAATGCGCTTTTTTTGAATATTTGGGTACTTTCTAATATTGCCACAAGGATTGAACTGTGTAGCACGAGTTGCGTTGGAATATCGTCCACCAACGACTGAGGTTTTCTTTGTAATTGGGCAGATTTTTGCCATAAAAGTTGTTAGAATGGTATGCTAGCATATAGTTTTGGACGAGACAAGTGCAAATACTAGAGTTCAATATTTAGTCGTGGGGCTATGTAGAAAGTATTAAGTGAAATGAAAACACAATGTTAACTATTTTCTCAATAATAATTTTAATCTTTTCTATCATCATTCATGAGCTTGCTCATGGTTTTATGGCTGATTACCTAGGTGACCCGACCGCACGATTGCAGGGTAGACTAACTTTGAATCCTATAAAACACATAGATCCTGTTGGTTCTATTGTTGTACCACTTATCACCTCTCTTTCTGGATTTACATTTGGTTGGGCAAAACCAGTTGAGTACAATCCATACAATTTGAAAGACAAGAGAAAGGGTGAATTTTTGATTGCTTTGGCTGGTCCACTTTCAAATCTATCGATCGCTCTTATTTTTGGCACTATTATCCGTTTTTCAATAAGCAATGTGTCAACATCTACACCATTTATTGATTTTTGTGCATATATAGTTGTGATCAATCTGGTTTTAGCTATTTTCAACCTCATTCCATTACCTCCTTTGGATGGCTCAAAATTGTTATTTGCATGGCTACCAAATCAGTACGGCAAATTTAGGATAATTATGGAAGCATATGCGCCGATTTTTGTTTTAGTCACAGTTTTTGTACTTTGGAAGATCGTGTCGCCTTTGGTTGCTTTGGTATTTAGTTTATTTACAGGTATTGGATACTAATTTTTTATAATTATGAACAAAACAAAACTGTTTTTAGCTTTTATACTTTGCATACTTACTGTAGTTGTTTTGAATTCAATTATTGGAAATAAAATAGGTAATAATGTAAGTAATAGTTTAGATAATAATAGTATTTTAAAAAATATTGACGAAGATTCATTTTTGGCTGGAATCGCGAGGGTTTGGGTCAAACCAAAAGTAACAGAGAGTGTTTTGGAAAATTATCCTTTTGCATTGGAAAATCCTCCGGTTTCAATAATTGAAGGGTTTGAGGCTTATGATGGTTATCTTTTAGATAAGCCTGGAG
>CAZVXQ010000081.1:0-3286 GCA_964630815.1 uncultured Candidatus Saccharibacteria bacterium
GTATGAGATCGAGCTTCCCAGGGGTCTAAATATTGCTGTTGATGATTTTGTTGTGTCGCTTGATATAGGAAACAAACCACTGGGTAAAGTTGCTCATATTGATTCCGATCCATCTCTTACTTTTGAAAAAATCATTTTTTCTGCTCCAGTAAATATTTATCAATTAAAATGGGTAAAGATTAGCATCCCTAATGATCAAAAATAACTTTTCAAGAATAATAATTGATATTGGATTATTGATATCCGTTATTTATGGCTGGTGGGTTGTTGCTCTTATTTTTTCACTAATTGCCATTTTATATTTCAATAACTTTATTGAAATTATTATCTTTGGATTGATTTTTGACGCTTTATTTGGTTTCAATGAGAATCTGGGCATATTTGGCTTTGTTGGTCTCATATATTCTGTTAGCATATATTTGATCTTTTATTGGCTCAAAAAAATACTTAGAAAATGATATTTTATATATTCATTCAGAGTAAAATTATTTGATCCAATTAATTTCTTCAAATACAATTATCTACTATGATAAAAAGATTAGTAAAATTCATAAGCAATAATAAAGGAATTGAAGAGATTAGTCCTGATGAAATTTTGCTAGATTCCAGCAATTTGCCAAATTACGATACGTCACAGTTTGAAGGACGTCTCGAAAAATCAATATCAAGAAGATCGTTGTATTCAGTTATTGCTGTATTTTTACTACTCGCCACATTATTTATTGGTCAGACATTCAAGTTGCAGGTTATTTATGGACAGGAATATGTCGAAAGAAGTGAGAATAATTCACTCCGTCCTATTCCACTCTTTGCTGGTCGTGGTTTGATTACTGACAGAAATGGCATTCAATTAGCTTGGAATGCACCTTTGGAGAATGCGACGAATAGCGATACTGTTGCTATTCGTAAGTATGCTACTTCTACTGGTCTATCTCATATATTGGGCTACGTAAAATATCCTTCAAAAGATAATAATGGTTTTTTTTACCAAGAGGATTTTGAGGGTGAAGCTGGAGCAGAAGGTTATTTTGATGATCTTTTGAGAGGTAAACATGGTGTTCGTCTAGTTGAAGTTGATGCACATAACAAAATCGTTTCAGAAAGTGTTACAAGACCATCAGTTCAGGGTAATAATGTAAAGCTGTCTATCGATAGCCGAGTCCAAAGTGTACTTTATCAAAATATAAAAGATGTAGCAGAGAAAGTTGGTTTTGCTGGTGGGGCTGGTGTAATCATTGATATCAATAATGGGGAAGTATTGGCTTTGACTAGTTATCCCGAATATAGTTCACAAGTAATGTCCGATAAAAAAGACAATGTTCAGATAAAGGCACTATTGAACGACAAAAGTTTGCCCTTTTTGGATAGGGCGATAGATGGTTTGTATACGCCGGGCTCGATAGTAAAATTATTTGTTTCTTTAGGTGTTTTGAATGAGAAAATAATATCTCCAGATAAAATAATTGTAACGAATGGATCAATTTCTATCCCAAATCCATATGATGAAACAAAATCCACAGTATTTCGTGATTGGAAAAATCATGGACCAGTGGACATGAGGAGAGCAATAGCTGTTTCTTCTGATGCATATTTTTATACCGTTGGCGGTGGTTTCAAAGATCAAAAAGGTCTAGGGATTAGAAAGATTGATGAATATTTACAAATGTTCGGATTCGGAACAACTACTTTGGATGGTAGTAGTTCCATTCTTATCAATAAGGCGGGAACAATTCCGACTCCCGAATGGAAAAAGAAAACATTTAATGAGGCTTGGTTTGTTGGTAACACCTATCATACTTCAATTGGACAATATGGATTTCAAGTAACTCCTATTCAGATTGCTCGGGCGGTATCAGCTATCGCTAACAACGGAACGATATATACCCCAACGATTATCGCCAATGATAAGCCCCATGTTGAATCAGTAGTCACAATACCAAAAACATATTTTGATGTTATTCATGAAGGCATGAGATTGTCGGTTACTGAAGGTACATCCGCCTCGCTCAATGTGCCTTTTATAGAAATAGCTGCAAAATCTGGTACTGCTGAACTAGGGTATTCGAAAGAGAAAATCAATTCTTGGATGACTGGTTATTGGCCGTACAAGAATCCACGCTATGCTTTTGTTGTAATGTTAGAAAAGGGTACAGTTAATTATCAAATAGGAGCCGGTGCGGTTATTAGACAGACCCTAGAGTGGATGCGTGATAATACCCCTCAATATCTTTCGATCTGAAGCAAAGTATTGTTAACCCAATTCATTTGTTTGAGTTTTATTGCCTTTTTTGTTACAATTTACCCAATTAACTAACAGCAATAAAATGTCAAACGAAGTACAATATCTTACTGCAGAAAAGCATCAAGAGCTTATTAAGGAGCTCGAATTTTTGAAAGTAAACAAAAGAAAAGAGATAGCAGAACATCTCGAATATGCCAAGAAACTAGGTGATCTGTCAGAGAATGCAGAGTATCATCAAGCTCGTGAGGATCAGGCAGAGGTGGAGGCTCGTATAGGTAAGCTAGAGAATTTACTAAAAAATTCCGTGATGATCGGTGCAGGTGGTACTGATGTTATAACGATTGGTTCGACTTTTCGATTACAGAAAGATGGTGATAACAAATCTTTTCTTTATACTTTGGTTGGTTCCGAAGAATCAGATATGTCATTGGGCAAAATCTCAAATTTATCACCATTAGGACTGGCTCTTGTTGGTCACAAAAAGGGAGATAGTGTTACTGTATCTGCTCCAAAAGGCAAAATTAACTACAAAATAGAAGACATAATAAAATAAGATGGCTTCATTAGAAGAATTAAGGTCTGCAAGATTAAAAAAACTGGAATTATTGAAAAAAGCTGGAATGGAATCATATCCAGCCAAAGTTCCGAGAACTTTTTGTTTGGCTGATGCCAAAGCAAATTTTGCAGAATTTGAAAAAGAAAAAAAAGAGATTTCTCTATGTGGGCGCATTATGGCGATCAGGGGACAAGGGGCAATTTTATTTATAGTCTTAGATGATGGTAAGGCGACATTTCAGGCAGTTATAAAAAAAGATATTTTGTCCGCGGATTTATTTGATTTATTTAATAACGCTGTAGATATAGGAGATATCATCAGTGTTACTGGTACATTTTTTGTTACTCAGCGTGGTGAGCAAAGCCTACTCATAAATTCATGGACCATGGCATCCAAAGCTCTTTTGCCATTACCCGAGAAATGGCACGGATTGGTTGATCCAGACGAAAAATTACGCAAAAGATATTTGGATTTTGTCATGGATAGCG
>CAZVXQ010000082.1:0-3156 GCA_964630815.1 uncultured Candidatus Saccharibacteria bacterium
CGACTTTGTAGGCATGCTCGTATTGCAACATATCGATTTTTGAGTGTTGTCATGATGTCTATACCCTGCTTGTATTGATCATTGTATTTTGGTATTTGATCGATAGATGTTTTGATCGATGATTTGAGGTTGCCTATTGTGCTTTGTAGTGCTTCAGTTGAATCTATGTCATTGATAACTTGCTGTGTATATGATGTGCCACTTCCTGATCCTCCACTCAATGATTTGAGTCCAGAATTGAGCATGGTAGAGATCATCTTTGTCATAAGAGCATTGATGACCGCGTTTATGTCGTTTGCCAATTCAAGTTCTACAACGGGAACATTGAGATTTGTTTGTAGTGTACCGGCAATGACTGAACCGGGTGTCTGTGTTTCACATGTTTGATATGTTTGAGTACCATCTTTATTGTTTTTTGTTCTTACCGATGTACTGCGACCATTTCCAGACAAAGCGTCCGCTTGTGCAACCTGATCTGGATCTTCTGGATCGATAGTACCACCTGGTATATCCTTGCAGTCTTGCCACGACATAAATCCTTGACCAAGTTGTAAATCTGCTCTAATAACATTTTGCCTAGCATTGATCCTAGCACTCAGCTCTCCTTCGGCTGATAGGAATGCTCCATAAGGATTGTTTTGAGGTTCGGTTGTAAGAGCGATGAAAGCAGGCCAACCACCTTGGTTGAAATCGCCTTTAAGGAAACCATTCATTGAACTGTTTGATGATCTAACAACCTTTCCATTTACAATTATGTCCGGACCATTTTTCTGAGCTTCGATAATTCTGCCAACTGTACAAGTATATCTCTGTGTGGAAAGCGATGTTTGGGTCAGGGCCAGTGATAAACGAATATCGATAGCAAAAGGCGAACAAAGTGCGGATAGCGGACCGTTTGTCGCCAAGAAAGCTCCAGTTACCTGATCAGCTGCATCTAGGAAAAATGCTCCTGGGTTTGAAAGGAATGAAGGACTACCTTCAAAACCAGTATTAATCCAGTTTATAACACTGATTGTGAGTTGGTGAAGAATTTGTTTTGCCAATAAAGTAGCAGCCTTATCAAGGACGAAATCCTTGAGGTGAGTCATTGTGTGGTTGATGTAGTTGTTTATACCAGTCGGACTTGAATCACCAACAACTACTACTGTATCCCCAACTCCAGCTACGGCATGTGTTTTTTGTGGTACAGCAATTATGCAGAAAAATACAAAAATAAAGATTCCTAATACAGCTATGTTTATTTTTAAATTTTTTAATATTCTCATATTATCGGCTTTGCAAAATTGATCCTGATTGTGGTGTAACGGACGTTATTCCGGTATTGGCAAATATAGTCTGCATTCTTCCAATTGCATTTGCTATTGTCTCCAAACTTTTGACTTCCATACTTACAGCAGCGAGGCTGGTGAGCGGATCTTTGTCAGCGTTTCTTAGAGATTCAGCATTGAAAATCTGCATAGATATGCCATTTATTAGATCGAGATGTGGTAGGGCTAAAACATCTGGAACGGTCATAGCTTTGAGTTTGTTAATGGCATTTTTGTAACCCACGATAATTGGGTCTATTTGTTTGAGTAAATCCATGTCCCCACTTTCTAAAGCGTTTGTAACTATTTCGACTTCATTTACAGCTGGCATCCATTTGCTAAGTACCAACATTAGATCTTCGGCGTATTTTTTTGTTGTTTCTATATCTGATTTGTAAGTTGTATTTATGTCTTTGAGCGTATATAAGTTTGCGCCTTTTATTCCACTTAAGCTCTGATTTATAAGATCGTTCGCTACTGATTCGATTGCATTTGCATTGTCAGAGAGTCCAGATTGGCGTAATTCGGTGTATTTTGTAAAGAAATTCCTACCAAATAAATCTGTCGGAGTTAATTTTTCTGAAACTTTGGCTTGCTGAACATCTTTTGCTCCCTTTGTATTGACTTGTGTGTCATTAAAAAAGTTTTTTTGCCATTCTTGTTCACTGGTATCTGCTACTGCATCATTGGCAACAACTATCGTTTTTTCTGAAAAGTTATTGTAGGAGACTTGTTTTTTGGTTGAAGGCCAACCATTTACTAGAACCGAAGTGCCAAAAACTAGAATAAGGCAAATAAAGAATATGAATAGAGTCTGTTTGCGTGGGTAGTTTCTTGCCATACTAAATGAAATTATAGCAAATAACTACAGCTTTTTATTAATATTTCTGTGGACAGTAAATCTAATAAATTAAATTTCTCGAGCAATAAGAATCCAAGTACCATAACTGATATCCTCTGCCCTAACTTTCTCGTCCAATCCCAATTTTTGCCAGATTATTTTGATTTTATTTGCATCTGTTATGACTTCAAGGTTTCTTTGAACAAATTTTCTTTTGTGAGCAAAGCCTGCTTTGACAATTTTGAAGAATTTTGAGATTTCATCGGCTTTATTGCAAAAATTTTTATCCTCAATATTTTCTATAACCAAAATAGCCGAATCAACCGTTGGTGGTGGTAAAAATGCTCCTTTTGGCACTTTGGCCACAATTGTTGGTGTTCCAAATGCTTTTACTGAGATCGATAATATGCTTTCTTTGCCATCTCTAGCCACAATTCTATCGGCAACTTCTTTTTGGACCAGTAGCACCATCTTGTTGGGTTTTTTTGAAGTTTCAAGAAATTTTTCTAATATTGCACCAGTAATGTAGTAAGGAATATTTGCTACAATTTTGTAAGGATTTTGTGGAATGAAATCGTTATTTTCTGCCAAAATATCCGCGTCAATAACTTTGAGTTGTCCATTTCCAATTTCTGTTTTGAACATTTCACTTAGTATTTCAATTGCACGCTTATCTTTTTCTACTGCGGTAATTTTTGCACCAGATTTGAGCAAAGCACTAGTCAAAACGCCTGTTCCTGGACCTATTTCGAGTATTTCCTCACCACTTTTGATATCTCCAGCATTGATAATCTGGCTCAAAACATGGGGAGAATTGAGAAAATGTTGACCCAAAGACTTTTTTGCCTGTAATTTCACTTCTCCATCTTAGCGCAAAACCAGTTTTTGTGAATGATTTTAGTGTTTTATTATTTGTGGAGTTTTTGACCGTGCAGAACATGTGTATTTTGAGAGGCTCCGCAGAGATTTGAGCACAAAATCTCGAGGATTAAGCCCAAATTCTGCAGA
>CAZVXQ010000083.1:0-3042 GCA_964630815.1 uncultured Candidatus Saccharibacteria bacterium
TGTGCCGGTAAAGGTACAGGAAGAAGCTACTGTCCAATCTCCGCTTGGGGGAGGATAGACGGGTCATGTCCCCGTTTTTCTTTTTTTATGTATTAAATAATTGGTCCCGGATAACAATTATCCCTCCCCCAACACCAGCCACCTAAAGTTGAAATATGCAAGAATAAATATAAACAAAGTAATAATAAAATTACCATCAAAATATCAGTTAACCACTGTGGTAAAGGCCATTTAAATTTAAACTTCTCTTGCCAATCTCTCTCTAAACTTTCTGGCGTATGATTATATCTATTTACTAAATCTTTACAATAGTCGTCTAATTTAATTTGCGAATTAATAGTAATTACTTGATTAAGGAGTTTTGCGAGAGTGTATGGACTGTAAGCACCGATTGAAAAAATGAATTGTTGATTTTTATTTTTTTCATTTTTATAAATTACATATAATTCCTTATAGATTTTATCTAGTGCTCTGGGTACAAAACCTATCTCTTCTATTTCTTTCGGATGAACACGTGGTTTGCGAATAAACCAAGCTACAACTCTAAAACTTTGGTCAGGATAAATAACAATGTAGGAAAAATACCGTTCTAAAATTTCTAGGGCAGTAATCATACATACCATAATAACCAACACCGCAGACAAATTGGCTAATTTATGTTCAACAATTGCTTTTAGTGCAAATGCACTTCCCATTACTACTATCCAAATTATCATTCCTTTACTGGACCTCAAATTGTCATGTATTCTTTTCATACTATTTTCCTGTTGCCCAATTCCAAATATTTTTAGCGGTATTTTTTGCGGTTTCTGCAAACACCCCAATACTGAAACTAAAGCTCTCTAATTTAACCTGTTGCTGTGTTCGTGCAGGTATGGAAAACG
Source organism: uncultured Candidatus Saccharibacteria bacterium (assembly GCA_964630815.1). Taxonomy (GTDB): domain Bacteria; phylum Patescibacteriota; class Minisyncoccia; order Phycocordibacterales; family PALSA-1337; genus C7867-002. The sequence continues at coordinate 885 of CAZVXQ010000083.1, forward strand.
GGGATATGACCCGTTTTTCGTTTTTATTTACCAAATAAAGCCTGAAATTCACTTCCAAACTTAATATTTGGATTTATAATTTTTAATTTTTTACCAACTTGTGCTAAGATCTCCTTATCAAACTGAGTATCTTTAATTTTTACATATTTATCTTTACCGGGATTATTGGGATCATCGTACCAAATATATACAAACGAGCCGATGGAACGGATTATATAGTTTTGTTTAGGAAAACCTATCTGTATAATTTTTTCAATAGGTATTTTCTTTGATTTTATGGGCCAATTACAATACATAATTGTCCTTTTTTCTTCATCGATATCTATATAAGAAGATCGAAGCATATATGCTAAAACTGCAAACATTGCCACCAAACCACCAATTCCTTGTATTAAATCTACAAATTTAGTTTCTGGACCTGGGGCAACAATAGCAATAACTACAATCAGAAAAATGAAAAATATTATTGTTGCTTTAAGCCCCTCTCTTGAGCTTTTATATCTGATTATTTGCATATGTTATTTTTTATTTGGATCAAATAAACTTGAAACTGAGCTCACTGCATTTTGACCAAGCTCACCAAGACCTAATTGTTGTGCATATTTTCCTAAATAGTAATTAAGGGGAAAACGGGGACATGACCCGTTTATGTACAGACTTGACCCTGTGTCTTTTGTCTAAGTTAAAAATATCTCTTAATGCCAATTAAAATAGCACTGAGTGCAACTCCCCACAACATTTGTTTGATACCTAACACGATCCATCCAAACAAATTCTTAGGATGATTTAAGTGATAATCTTTATCTTTTTCAAAATCTTTCTTAGTTTTATCATCAAATTTAATTTTTATATTTGGATTTTTCTGCTGCAATTCTTGATTTAGAGTGAGTAAAGTATGAGGACTCCACACTCCGGTGGTAAATTCAATATAATCTTCACCACCATTAGCTTTATTATAGGTAATATATACTAATGGTCTGGCAGGATTGTCTACATAAGACAATTCAGTTATATCTTGAATTTGAATAGATTTTACTTTACTGAAAATATGTTTAACCAGCTTCTTATCCGTAACCTCAAAAAAATACCAATAATAAGACAGAAGCCCAAGCATTCCAAATAAAATAATAAAAATAATAAATAAGAGATCTTGTAGACTAAAACTAACTTCGTTAAAACCTAATCCGTAAATAACAAAAGCGGCAAATGACCCGAATAAGAACAGGTCTCTTACATATATTTTTTTAATATCTTGTCGAAAAATCATTTATTTTCTTTCTTTTATACTAATACTAGCGGGAGTTGAAGCACTATAACCTGATGGCATTTGCAATCCCACTCCAACCCTAATTACTTGTGCCGGCGTTTCAATACTCCCGCTTAGAACTGACTGGCTAATATTTTGTTGTATAGGGGATAACCCTTTCAAAGACTTAGACCCAACTACTTTTGATGCTACTGCTGATGAACCGGCAGATATACCTACCGAAGTCCAGTCAATATCTTCCTTTCTTTCAATAAAACGTTGTTCTACATAATTGTAAATACCGGCTATTCCTCCTTGAATTAGAGGTCCACGCTTTGCTCCACCACCTACAGCGCCGGTTAATGCAGAATAAATATAATTATCAACCCCGCTAAATTTCCCAGAAGTTAGGTCTTGTAATGCTTGTCCTGCGACATTTACCCCTGCTCCAGTTAATGCTTGTTTTGTAGTAAGATATTGCCCTACTGTTGGTGCAACCGCGGCGGCTGGTTCTGCCAGAACAATTGCCACTCCACTTCCTATACCCACCAATGGTCCCGCTTGCCATGGATTCTCTACTGCCCAATTATATACTGGACTATTGTCTACTCTTTGTCCAATCCCGGTTTTAGCCTCTACCCATGAAAGGAAAGATGCAAATGATTCTCCAGTTGGATCAACATACAATAATGGGTTATTTCTAGCGTAAGCGTAGGCGTTGAAACTTTGAGGGTCCGCCAGGTCAAATCCCACATAAATAAATTGAGGATCTTGGCTGACAAACTTTGCAGTATTTCCATTATAATACCTAGCGTTCATATAGGAAAGTCCCGTGTCTGCGTCATACTCATGCCCCGTATATCTACGTTGTTCATTAAACGAACCTTCTTCTATTCTCTTACTTCCATAAGG
>CAZVXQ010000084.1:0-2949 GCA_964630815.1 uncultured Candidatus Saccharibacteria bacterium
CTATAATGATGACGCTGTTCTGCAAACACTTAATTACATGCAATATTATGGCAGATAAACAACAACCCGAAAAAACCATAGGGCAAAAAATAAAAGAGTTGCGTAAAAAGAAAGACTTAACGCAAGAGGGTTTGGCGCGTAAAGCTGACATTCCCTATACCACTCTAGTGAAAATTGAGGGCGATGCGATCCAGAATCCAACTCTGGATACTATTACTAAAATTGCAGCTGGTTTAGAAATTTCTTTGGATGATTTAATAAATTCTTAAATATGGCAAAAGATTCAAACAATAAAATTGAAACCTTTGAAAAGCAGCTTTTCAAAGCTGCTGACAAGCTGCGCAAGAATATTGATGCTGCGGAATACAAGCATGTTGTGCTCGGCCTTGTTTTTCTTAAATACATCTCTGACTCCTTCGAAGAGCTTTATAACAAGCTGAAGGAAGGCAAGGGCGAATACGAAGGCGCTGATCCTGAGGATCAGGATGAATATCGCGCTCAAAATGTTTTCTGGGTTCCTCAGAATGCACGCTGGTCTTATCTCCACTCAAGAGCAAAACTCCCCTCTATTGGAACCGATCTTGATGGAGCCATGGAACTGATCGAAAAAGAGAACCCTACGCTGAAAGGCATCCTTGCAAAGGTATATGCTCGCCCAAACCTCGATAAAGCTGCGCTTGGCGGATTGATCGACCTGATCAGCAATACCGCCCTTGGTAGCGAGGCTGCAAAATCAAAAGACTTGCTCGGTCGCGTGTATGAATACTTCCTAGGTGAATTTGCCAATGCCGAAGGTAAAAAGGGTGGACAATTCTACACACCAAAATCCATCGTTCGTTTGCTGGTGGAAATGGTAGAGCCTTACAAAGGACGTGTTTACGATCCTGCTTGTGGAAGCGGCGGGATGTTCATCATGAGTGAAAAATTCGTTCAAGAGCACCAAGGAAAGATTGATGACATTTCTATCTTCGGACAAGAAAGCAATCAGACCACCTATCGTTTGGCACGCATGAACTTGGCGATCCGTGGCATTGATGGATCGCAAATCAAATGGAACAGCGAGGGCTCCTTCTTGAAAGATGCACATCCTGATTTGAAAGCTGACTTCATTATTGCGAACCCACCGTTCAATCAATCCGATTGGGGTCAAGATATTCTACGCACCGATCCCCGCTGGCAATACGGCGTACCGCCCGCAAACAACGCCAACTTTGGCTGGATGCAGCACATGATTTATCACCTCGCGCCACATGGTGTGATGGGGTTAGTGTTGTCCACTGGCTCTCTTTCATCCAATTCATCTGGAGAGGGGGAAATCCGTCAAAGAATAATTGAAGCTGATCTTGTCGATTGTGTTGTCTTACTTCCAACCCAGCTCTTTTATAATACAGGCATTCCTGCTTGTCTTTGGTTTATATCACGAAAAAGGTCTGGGAATGGTGATAGAAAACGTACTGGTGAAATCTTATTTATTGATGCAAGCGCCCTTGGTTTCATGGAGGATCGAACTCATCGCGCTTTTGGAGATGAAGATATTGTAAAAATATCTTCCACATATCATGAATGGAGAAAATCTGACGGAAATTATCAAGATATTAAAGGTTTTTGTAAATCAGCCTCTGTTGAACAAATTGCAGATCATGAGTTTGTTTTGACTCCAAGCCGCTATATAGGCGTTCGTGATGATGAAGATGACGGATTATCATTCGATGAAACCATGAATGAGTTAACAAGTGTTCTTAAGCAACAGATCGAAGAAGAAAAAAACTTAAATGATGAATTGAAGAACCAATTATCTCGTATCGGCTATAAAATTTAATATGACAGAGATTGTAACAAAAAATTCGAACTGGCACTCAACCAAACTAGGTGATCTAGTGGATATTTTTGATTCGAAACGCATTCCATTAAGTTCCGCTGAAAGATCAAAGAAGAAAGGCACATATCCATACTACGGGGCTTCAAATATTGTTGATTACGTGGATGATTATCTTTTTGATGGAGAGTACTTACTTGTTTCTGAGGATGGCGAAAATTTAAAAACAAGAAATACCCCAATCGCTTTTTTGGCGAAGGGGAAATTTTGGGTGAACAATCATGCGCATATTTTGAGGGGTAAAAAAGAGCATCTTACAAAGTATTTATGTTGGTATTTCTCTCAGTTAGATATTTCTCCTTTTCTAACTGGCGCCGTGCAACCAAAACTTTCGAAAAAAAATCTTGAGGCTATTAAAATCAATCTTCCAATTGATGATATCGAACAGAAAACGATAGTAGACTTTTTATCATCTATTGATAACAAGATCGAGGCCTTACAATCACAAAACATCAAGCTCGAAGAAATCGCTCAAAAAGTATTAAGAGAGTGGTTTTTAAACTATAACTTTCCAGATATTAGTGGTCGTCCATATAAGAAGAGTGGTGGGAAAATGAAATTAGAATCTGATTTGGAGATCCCTCAACACTGGAAATTGCATGAGCTAAGAGATGTTTTTGCTTTTATTAAGGGGAAAAAACCTGAAATTGTATCCCCTACATCAGTAGAAGGATTTATGCCGCAAATCTTAATTGAAGTGTTTGATGGCGGAGTACCTTCTTATGCAAATCCTAAGGGTCTTATTACTGCCGAAGCAGAGGATATAATTATGGTAATGGATGGTGCTAGTTCTGGAAGATTAGAATTTGGATTTGCTGGTATTATCGGTTCAACATTATCAGTTCTTAAATGTAGCGACAACGTGCGCTCAATCCTTTATTTCTTTCTAAAAATTCAAGAAAGAGATATTAGGTCAAAAACTACTGGCTCAGCAATACCTCACACTGACAAGGAAAGAATATACAGGTTGCAGATAGCGTTGCCAGAATCAAATAGCGAATTTGCAATGTTTGATAACTATTTTTCGATCATTCGAAAAAAAATTGCTCATAACAGGAAAATGATATCTACCC
>CAZVXQ010000085.1:0-2874 GCA_964630815.1 uncultured Candidatus Saccharibacteria bacterium
GTCCTATCGATGATATAGCAGAACGTGTTCGAGCACTTGGTGGAAAACCAATTTCTTCACTTGTACAGTATGTTCAGACTTCGATTTTGACGGAGATTGATACGGAGTCTGATTCAAAAAAACTCCTTTCACTCTTGGAAGTAGCATATCAGCTTGTCTCTGACGAACTCATTGAGTTTATATCACTCGATGAGAATGATGCGGTTACTCAGGATATGTATATTGGTTACAAAAATATGCTCGACAAACGTCTCTGGATGATACGAGCATTCCACAAATAATATTTCTTTTCTTTTTATATATGTCTTGTGATTCTTCTTGCGAATATTCGTTCCAAATAGCAAAAATCGATTGTAGTGCTCCAGAGTTTGATCTCCCAGCATATGATCCTATCAAGGATGATACGACCAAAGTAGCACTTTCCGACCTTCGTGGTTCATGGACAGTTCTGTTCTACTATCCAGCTGACTTTACATTCGTTTGTCCTACAGAGCTTAAGGATATGGCAGGAGCAAAAGCAGAGTTTGATGGACTTGGAGTCAAGGTGCTCGCTGCCTCCACTGACACAGTTTTCTCCCATCGTGCATGGGTAAAGCATGAGGGGCTCATGAAGAACTTTCCATACCTCATGCTCGCTGATCATACGACTGAGATTGCCGCACTCTATAATATCCTCGATGAGGAAACTGGTATTGCTGGCCGTGGAACATTCATTATTGATCCAGAAGGCGTATGCCGCGGTATCGAGGTGACATCTGGTCCACTTGGTCGTAATAGTGCTGAACTCCTTCGTAAGATCGAAGCTCTTCAATTCATGGCAGCTCATCCAGGCGTGGCATGTCCCGCAAAATGGACTCCTGGAGCTAAGACGCTCACCCCGTCTATTAAGATTGCTGGTGAAGTTGAGAAGGAATTACAATAGTATATGTAACCTATAAAACCCTCACAATTCGTGAGGTTTTTATGTATGGATGACTCTGAATGTTAGATTGAATCTTATATTTTTGATCTTCTTTTCTTTGGGAACAGCATGTTGCCAGAAATGCTGAGTTTCGCCTTGCATAATTAAGAGTGTTCCATGTTTTAGTGGGAGTTCAATCTTTTCCTTGGGATCATCAATACGACGGAGCTGAAATCTTCGCATTGCACCAAAATTAAGAGATCCTATAACAGGGTTTTTTCATAACTCTTTTTCAGCATCGGTATGCCAAGCGATGTAATCTTCGCCATCTCTATACCAGTTCAGTAGTACGCTATTGAAGGTAACTTGTGCAACTTTTTCAATTTGCTCTTTCATGTAGAGTAATCATTTATTCCATGGTTTTGGTTGAAGAGTGAGTCCTGAATATGTGTAATGTTTATCAGAATCTCAATACCATGCTGAATATCTCGGTAGGAATACTTTTTTACCAAACATTGGAATTTGATCATGATGCCAAATAATATTTTTGAACCCTATAGCATCCAATCACTCCTGACTAAAATTATGCCAATCAGTCGTCTTCCAGTCGACTGATTCGTTTTCTAAGAAATACTCTATAGCACGATCGCTTATTTTTTGATCAAAAAAACGTTCACTATAGTATAATTTTCAATTAGGTATAGTGATTTCGTAGATACTGGATTCTTTATGAAATAGAAAAGAATATCATTCTTTTTCTGGTATAGTAAAAGGTGGAATCTCTGCAGAATCAAAGAGAGATATGTTATTAGATTCAGATGTGCTCATATAATTTTTTTAAAAATAAAATATTCGTTCAACAAGTTTCCATGGTTTTAGAGGATTTGAAGGATTAGGAAACTCTATATTTCTTCAGGAAATCAATTGAGCACCACGATTTGCTTGAAAATATTTAAAAAATGCATGCAGACGACCTTCTGCTTTTGGGCTCACGCAAATGCATAGATTGTTGCCAGACTGAGTGCTATTCAAAAGCTTACAGAGCTCTTGTAAATTAATGATACCCATATCAAGTATGTTTGAAAAGATATGTATTTTCAAACTATCTGAATCTGTATAGATATCTCTTTCTACTATTCATAAATGGGGGGGGGGTTGAAGGAAGATATTTATTTACAGGTTTAATCATGTTGATTAAACCAATGTTTGAATGAGGTCATGCTATTAAATGCTGTACCGATTGGAGCATATAGTATATATGAAGTACCGAGCGTTTGAGTGCAATTTTTGATGGTTCGATGAGAGTTATGTTCTTGATGGAGTAGATGATGTTATGCTTTTTTAGTTGTTCTAGAAGACATATAGTACCAATTCATTGGCCACAGGCATAGTCAATGATTTCAATGTTTGCTCCTATTAATGATTGTTTTCTCTGAGTAATAATTGTGCTGATGGATTCGTTAATTTTCCTTTGATGCATACCACCATATGATGACAGATACTTAAAAAGATGTTTTTCTGTTTCTAGTATGGCTGTTCATCATTTAAGACCATCATGTAATTGTTGCTGTTCTTTAGAATATTTTTGCATTTCTTGCTTATTAATGCTAAGTATTTCCCCGAAAGATATTTGATTGCTTTTAAGAGAATTTTCTAATCGCTTTTGATAATTTGTTCCCCATTCAGCTTTTTCTTGTATTTGCAGTTCTAATTCTTCTTGCATCTCTCGCTCGAGAGTAATTCTCTCTTCTATTTTTGTATGGAGTTGTATTTGAGAACTTTGAGTTTCCTTATGTTCTATTGCTTCCTGTTTCTTTGGATCTAATGATCTTTGATCATCCAACATATACTCATTTTGTTGCACAACTTTTTCGTTGGTCTTCAATTTTTTGGAACGAATCACTTTCGGTTTAGGAGTTTTTATTTCCATCCTTGGGTCCAAAACCCCGTTTGCTTTCAAGCCGATTGTAACT
>CAZVXQ010000086.1:0-2820 GCA_964630815.1 uncultured Candidatus Saccharibacteria bacterium
GGCTTATTTGTATGAGGTGTTGGTCAAGTTGAAAGATTGGGTTGCTAAAAAATATTATCTAGCAGGGGACCAGTTTCGTGGGCGACGTATTTTACGTAACAACGGTTCAGTCTCTCATTTTCTCCAGAATATCACTGATGAGAAAGGTGGGGTGTCAGATAACAAAATATAGTTAGTTGAAAAAAGTTTTATAACATGTTAGATTAAGGAAGTTCCTGAAAGGGAATTTTCGTTAACAGTTGAATACGCCACCTTAGCTCAGTTGGTAGAGCATCCGATTTGTAATCGGAAGCGGGTCAGTTCGAGCCTGACAGGTGGCTCAGATATAAATAGATATACTTCTCAAGTCATTTAGATGGCTTGCTTTTTATCCACAGATTTTGTTGACGAGTGAACGATTGTTCACCTATAATTATAGGTATGAAAAGTAACTTTTATGCCGATAAATTTTATAGACTTAAGCAAAGTGAGTTATCAAAACTTAGTTGGCAGAGAGGTGAACATGATTGTCTGCGAAAAATTGATATTCGTACATGTGCTAGAAAGGGATGTAAAAATAAATTCAAAACAATCCCTTCTGATCCAAAGAGATATTGCTCATCAGCATGTTCAGCGATTGTAAATAATACCGGACGTGTTGCCTCTCGTGTAAAAGAAAAGAAATTTTGTTTGAATTGTGAAAAACCTTTATTAGAGAGATACCAATTAAAATATTGTTCTTCTCACTGCCAGAATACTCTCCGTCATAAAAAATGGATTGAGATGTGGAAAAGTGGTGAGAAGAGTGGAAATGTGGGAGTTACAGCAAAGAATCTTTCTGCGAATTTGAAAAGATATATTATAAATAAATATGACAACAAATGTGCGCGGTGTGGTTGGAATGAAAAGAACCCTGTTACAGGTCTCATTATGGTTGAAATAGAACATATTGATGGCAACTCAGAAAACAATACTGAAGAAAATTTGACGCTATTATGTCCCAACTGCCATTCACTCACTCAATTTTACAAAAACTTAAACAGAGGTAATGGGAGAAAATGGAGAATGGATAAATATATCAAAAATGCGTGAGATGCAGGTATACTTGCAGAAGCACTGATATTATTGTAGTATTTTCGGCAGAATTTCCCGTAAGTCCTCATCAACACCCCAAGGGGAAATGGGAGGCAAGAAAGGGAGTGGGGCAATGAACCCAGTTCGTTTTATTGTGTCATGGATTTTCTGCGTAGCGTCACTGCTTTATATGTGCTCGTTTGTCGCCCAGATGAGCAACAGTCACGCTTCGTACGAAGCTCAGCGAAATCGTTTTTTCGCTTACCTTTTTTTTCTGGCTATGGCAGTACTATCATTTACGTTTGCCGAATAATTTCGTAAGTCGGTGAAGTGGTTTCCACAAGAACCCGCCCGCTAGCGACAGAAAATCTGTCCGCTTCGGTGGACGGGTTTTCTTTTTGTACGTAAAACAAAGCCCGATTTATCAGTCAGGCTTTGTTATTATTTCACTTTTGTATTTACTGTAGTTGTTGCGAGGGATTTTACCAGTTGAGGGTAGAGTTTCTCAATGTCCTCAATAGACTTGAATTCATACTGAGGGGTTTCGTTAATGAGGAGGGCAGGAAGAGTGGATTTGATTTTGTGGACCTCTATCAGTGTCTGGAGTGCAGATAGGTTTGTATCGTAGTCAAATGAGTATATACGGAGTTTTGGATATGTCTCACGGAGTTTGGTTAGTACATACCCTTCCTTTTCACAGTCTGGGCATTTGTCTGGAGTTGAATAGAAATAGAGAATATAAAGAGGTTCCGCGTTACATTTCTGGGCAACTTTTTTCATAAGCAGGTAGTCTTTGATTTCCAGAAGGGCATAGTATTGTTTGAGATATTGTACCTCTGAGTTATCAGTACCACGATCCTTTTCAGCAATAGTCAGTTTACCTTCAAGTGATGACAATTCTTTTGAAAGAGACGTGTTATCAATATCTTTACAAGATGATTCTGCAAGGAGAGAGAACTGTGTTTCTGATGAAAGAATATCCACTGCGATTTTATCTTGAATTCCGCGTATTTCTGCGACTTTTTTATTACTAAAATAACTGCTCAAATAAATTGCAGTACCGAAAATAATTGCGGTAATGAGAAACGTAAAGATATATTTTTTCCAATCAATAGTGTGGTGTTCCATGGTGTTGTGGTTATATTATCTCCAGGATGTTTTTACTTTGAATAATGTATTATAGACTGCTTTTGCCATCCAGAGAGGGGCGATAAACGTATACAGGGTAAGGAAATAAAGCATGTCTAGTCCTGGACGTACGTTACCTTCTGACATTTTACGTGAGAGGAGCATCATGTAGATAGTGCCAAGAAGGGCAATAATACTGATAAGTGCTAGGAATTCGGTGTTGATTGTAAACCAATTAAAGTCAAACGTTGGCCATGTGTAACTGAATCCAACAGTTTGAATTTTGATGATTTCCTTGAATATACTGTGTCCAAAACTAACTATTGTTACGGCAATGAGGTAGAGTGCGGAAAAAATAGAAAGACTGGCTACAGGAAGAACAAATATACCGAGATTTCCATATTCGCGTTTGAAAAAGACGAATCGGTAGTCAATAACATTTTTGAGAAATCCATATGTCCATCGGAGGCGTTGTTTGTAAAGTTTGCGCAGTGTAGCAGGGGCGACAGTGTACACATATGCGTTATGAGCATTAGCGATTTTGATATGGTTTGTCTGAAGACGCATCGCTAGTTCCATGTCTTCTGTTTGGTGTGCATGTTTGTATCCACCAACAACATCAAATACCTCCCGGCGGAA
>CAZVXQ010000087.1:0-2735 GCA_964630815.1 uncultured Candidatus Saccharibacteria bacterium
TTTTTCATTGAGCTTGTAGGTATTGTAGATATCTGGTTGATTTTTACCATCAACTATGATAACTAAGTTTGCATTGATAGATCCTGTACTTACTGGTGTTTTTGGTACAACTAATGTTCCAGTTGATGTAGATCCCGTACTAATAGGAGTTGCAGGAGTAGCTGGTTTTGGTGTGGTTGTAGTTCCAGTACTAGCTACTACTTTTGTTCCATACCCCTTTGAAAGTTCTTTTGTTCCATTCCATACACAGGAAATAGCACTTCTTGGTAGACTTTTTTCCATATTTGCACAGAGGTCTATAGCTCTTGTTTCACTAAGTTTATAATCAGTTTGGTAAAGAGTGGGAGTAATTTTCCCATCAACTTTGATAACTAAGTTTGCCTCGATAGGACTCGTATTCACTGGTGTTGCAGGAATACTTGGTTTTGGTGGTTGACTTGGACGAATCACTACTTCACCAGAGATGCTTGGTTTTGTTGGCGCTGGTCGTGAGAAGATTTCAATGCTATTCCATGTACAGCGAATACTGCTTTTGATGTTGTTACTTGAATTTTGTGTACAATTGGAATAAGCAGCTTCCTTGGTAATATTTTCAGTAGTAATAAAGAGTCGACCGTCCATAAAACCTTCATATTTTCACTTGGTAGCATTTGGTTTAATTACTACCTCCCCAGAAATACTTGGTTTCGATGGCATTACACCCCAAGGATTTGTAGTGGCTGGTTTTGTTGGTATCACATAGGCTTGATGTATTCGAGAATTGAACATATTAGATACAAGAGCTTCCTGTATTCATGGATTTGCGAACATAAGCACACTTCCAACACTGGCGACACCAAGTACTCATGAGAGTATCATGGTAGATTTTTGCATTTTCATAGAGAAAAAAACAAGATATAAAAAAGAAAAGCATGAATGAAGAGGGGAATATCCCTTCAAATCAGGATTATGCTATCCTATTATTTCTTGTTTGTCGAAATTTATGAATTGACATATAACATATTTATGTTAGTTAAAAATAAATATACTTTTTTCAAAGCCAGCAAAGACTCTCTCTGTGTATTGAAGATTTCTCGAGTAAAAATATGATCATTTTTTGGATTTTTCTGAAAAAATAGGGTAGAGTAGATGGGTATTTAATTTCAAAAGTTATGTCAGAAAGACTAGGGGACAATAATAATACTATGAGAACGCAAGTTGAGAGAAAAAATCAACCGAAGGCTCCAGAAACTCCAGATTCTAAAAACGATCTTGCGAACGCAATGGAAAAAAGGAATAAAGGCAAGGAAAAGATTTTTGCAGATACACGCTCTGAACTGCAAGATTTACGAAAGAGTATTAGTACTGAATCGCGTGTACAGTCTGTAGTGGATAGGAGAGATAATATTGTTACTCGTTTTGATGAAGGAAGAATTACGGACATCGATGGTGACGTTTTTGAGAGTAAAATAGCAACTATAAATAGTGCACTTGATAAAAGGTTAACTCAGGAGAAACAATGATCATACTCAACTGAGGGTGTAGTAAAAGCACGAGCTAAAGCTTCTGATTTGATAGGTAACACTGATGTTGGTTTGCAATTGGAAAAAACTATTACTCCAGTGAATCAGAAGTGAGATATAACTAAATCGGATCCATTCCGTGATATTCGTGATGTTATGAGTGAATTATCAAATGATAAAATACATGCTCTCTGATGAGAAAAGCAGGTTCTTGATAAGGGAACATGAACTCTTGCTATGGATTCAAATGCTGCTTGAGATCGAGCAAGGAATACCGCACTTCATACTCAATGATCAGGTTGAATAGATACAAAACCTATGAGCCAGCCAAAAGACATGAGAACAGCAGAGCTTCCAAAGATTCCAGTGCAGTCTATTCATTCAGAATCAGCTGATAAAGTTCTAGCAGAGCAAAAAGCCCAAAAGAAAGCACAAACATCCAGTCCTCAGTTTGCAAGTAACTAATTAAAAAAATCCTCTCAAGAATTCTTGAGAGGATTTTTTAATGTTTATTTGGTGCCCAGAGCGGGACTTGAACCCGCACGCTTTAGAGGCAAAGGATTTTGAGTCCTTCGTGTCTACCATTCCACCATCTGGGCAAATATTGAAAGCTCGAAAATCTTATAGATTTCGAGCTTTTTCGCAAACTATTTTATTTTTTGTCGAGACAGAGAAAATACTCTTCAAAACTTCGATCACGGCAAGCCTTTGGTTTCACTCGCTTTAGGGTGGTATATTTTTGTTTGATAGGTCCAATGAGATCATTTACATCTTCTCAGACAAATACTTTGAGGAGGAGATTCGCATGGGGTTTGAGATAGGTATCAGCAATATCGAGTATCGCAAGATTGAGCTCTATCGATCTATATTGATCAACACCAGTCATCCCTGTGGTATTTGGTGCGATATCAGAGGTTATCAGGTCAACTTGGCCGATCTCATGTTTGAGAAGGAGTGCATCGATCGTCTCTCGCTGGAATACATCTCCAACGGTGACAAAGACATTTTTCTTGCCAAGTGGTTTGATTTCCTGAATATCCGCACCGAAAACTTTTCCCTCTGGCCCCACTCTTCGCGCAAGGACCTGCAAGAAACTTCCGGGAGCGCTCGCAAGATCGATTACCGTCATTCCTGGTTTGATGATATGATGTTGGTCATCTATCTCCATAAGTTTGAACGCACTCCTGGCTCGAAATCATTGTTTTTTGGCTTCCCAATAGTATGGATCCTTTA
>CAZVXQ010000088.1:0-2673 GCA_964630815.1 uncultured Candidatus Saccharibacteria bacterium
GTACCATTGGGATTGGTTTTACTTTTCCTGTTTGTACTAGAGTGAGCTGTTCGAAGAATTCATCCATTGTTCCAAATCCTCCTGGGAAAAATACGAACACTTCAGAAGAGAAGGAGAGGGCAACTTTGCGAGTAAAGAAATAGAAGAATGGAACTTCATCAGTAAGGTATGGGTTGTCTTTTTGTTCCATTGGAAGTTTGATTGTAAGACCAATAGACTTTCCACCTGCTTCATGTGCTCCACGATTTCCTCCTTCCATGATTCCAGGGCCTCCACCTGTCACAACTGCATAATTCAATTCTTTTGCGATTCGATTTCCAAGATGACGAGCTTTGTCATAATATTCATCACCTTCTTTAAATCGTGCTGATCCATAAAATGTAACAGCTTTGTCATACGCTTCCATATCGTACATACCTTGAGAAAGTTCTTGGTTGATACGGCAAATACGAACCCCGTTTGCATTTGTGCCTTGTTCTTCAAGACAACCCCTTTTGATTTCGTCCGGCGTCATGTGCTTGTGCGGACCTGGTTTAAATTCGTCTGTCATGTGTTGAATGATAACACATAAGATGTAAGGCACGAAAATGGATGAGCGTGATGACACCAAAGCTTGAAAAAACCTTGATTTTGGGCTATTGTTGGGGTGTTATTGGTATTTATTGTATTGCCAGATCGTCTAATGGTAGGACCGCTGCCTCTGGAGCAGTGTATCTTGGTTCGAATCCAGGTCTGGCAGCCAACATGAGCTAGCTCAAAGATAGCTAGTTTACAAACAAAAACACCTCTTAAATTTAAGAGGTGTTTTTGTTGTTTTATATTACAACAAACTATGCTATAATCTTCACATGAAAGATGATGCCAAAAAGTTGGGAGAAAATCTCAAAAAACTTAGGATCAAAAAAGATATTAGCCAAATAGAACTCGCTCGTATGTTGAGCGTCGATCGATCTTTTGTGAGTAATATCGAGAATGGAAAAAACAATCCAACTCTTTCAACCATTACTAGTTTAGCCAAGGCGTTAGGTGTTTCAACTAACGAACTTTTAAAATAATATGTCGTCATCAATAACAAACACCGGTGATAATACGCTTTCGTCAAACTTAAAGAGTATTTTGCCTAATTGCGATAAAGTAGATGCTTTGGTTGGATATTTTTACTTCTCTGGTTTTCGAGATTTACATAATGAACTAAAAGATAAACAAATTAGAATCTTGGTTGGAATGGATATTGATAAGAAAATTATTGATAAAGTCTCAACACTCAAAGATTTAAACCTGGACTCATATACAACAGATACAAAAACATCTTCTCGCTCTATCGCAAAAGATGATTACATTGAGAACTTTTCAAGGATTTTTAACGACACAGACTTTTTTGATAATGATGAATCGCAGAAAGCTTTTGAAATATTTTTAGACAAAATTAAAGACGGTAGTTTACAAATCAAGAAGACTGCACAAGCAAATCACTCAAAATTTTATATTCTTCACAATAAACCTGAATTTTCAACTAATGGAATTACTCCGGGAATTGTAATTGAGGGTTCAAGTAACTTAACTTTTTCAGGGTTGAAGGGTCAAGGAGAACACAATCGTATTTTAATGGAAAAACATTACTACGAAGATGATGTTAAAAGATTTGAATCAGTATGGAATGATCCTGACAACATAGTTATTACAGATCTTGATTCGGCAGAAACCTTTATCAAGGAAGTGAAAGATAAGATTTGGCTTTATGCTTTACCAAACCCTCTTTTGATGTACTACAAAGTACTCAATGAATACTTTGCTGTTACTGAAATAGAAAATATGAAAACTCCAAAGCATATTACTGGAGGTAAGTTTTCTGATCTTAAATACCAAAAAGACGCTATCAATCTTGGTATAGATCGTATTAAGAAGTTTGGAGGTGTAATTATTGCCGATGTGGTAGGTCTAGGAAAAAGTATTATTGCTTCTGCGATTGCTCATAACTTAGGTTATAAAACTATTATTATTGCACCACCTCACCTTGAGAATCAGTGGAAAGACTATATGTCAGAATTTGATTTTAAAGGATTTGTATATTCAACAGGAAAAATTGAAGAAGCATTACAACGACACGGTGATGATGAGGGTAAACTTTTGGTTATATTAGACGAAGCTCACAAGCATCGAAATGAAGATACTGATAATTACAAAGTTCTACACAGACTATGTGCTGGTAACTATGTAATGGCTTTGTCTGCAACTCCTTTCAATAATGATCCAAAAGATATTTATGCGTTGATTAAGCTCTTTAGTACTCCAGGACAATCAACCATTAGAACAGTGGAAAACCTAAGTATGTCTTTCCATATGCTCTTTAAGCGATATAAAGCTGTCCGCCGAGATCTGCGAAAGAGTACAAAAGATGAATCAGATAACTCTGAAATTAAAGTTGAACTACATTCAATTGCAGATGAATTGAGAAAAATGATTGAACCGTTAATTATTCGAAGATCACGACTTGATTTGGAAGAGATCGAAGAATACAAAGAAGACTTGAAAGCTCAAGGTGTTGCTTTTGCAAAAGTGAAGGATCCACAGCTGTTGGAGTACGATCTTGGTGATATGTTTGACCTCTATGTAAGTACTCTCGAAAAAATTGCTCCAGAAGATAGAAGCACTAGTTTTATTGGTGCACGATAC
>CAZVXQ010000089.1:0-2637 GCA_964630815.1 uncultured Candidatus Saccharibacteria bacterium
ATACGCTCGCACCAGCGAGTGTCGCCAATCTGGCGCCTAGAAATTTTGTGAGCGATGGCGAGCAAAATTTCGGAGGGCAAATGTCCGGTCGGCCGCGCATCAAAAAAGAGTTTGTAAGAAGGTGCTCTTTTTATGTAGAAACCTCTATATAGTTGTATATCACCTCTTGCTATTGACATTATTTTTTCTAAGGTGTTTTATTAAACCGTAGTGTTTTTTGAATGGCACATGTGCCAGAAAGGAGAGGACATGTCCTCTTATAGCGAAGGTCAGACACATCAACTTATGGAGGCTTTGGAATACGCGGGCTTTTCCGCGGCCGAAGTCACTAAACTTGGACAACTGGGAAATTCTCGATTGAACGAAATTCGCTTTGTCTTGAATGGCAAGGCAAAGATCGTCTCGGTCGGGGAGCAAGTGAAGGAAAAAGTGAAGAAGGTTCTCAAATCTTTCCTCACTCTTACCACTGGCCCGACAACCAAGGAACGATTGATCGCTGATATCCAAGCGAACAGGAATGCCATGGGAATCGCCGATGAAGTCCCCAGCTATTCCAAGAAAATGATGAACGATTCAAACTTTGCCGTCTCGCAAAAGGTAGAGAAAGTATCATTTGTTGCTCTTGCTATTGGGACCGACCTTGGGTTCACTGCTCAACCGCAGACGATCGACTTCATGACCGATGAATTCTGTCGAACATGGAGCGCAGAAAATCTCGATGGTTACGCCATTGAGCTCTGCAAGCCTGACGATGGTCTGCGTATCCGTAAACACTGGACAAGGCAACCTAAGGGCACTGGTGTTTGGTGTGCAATGAGGCGTCTTGCTGATCCCAGTTGCGATCCGCGTGTTTGGCGGTTGGAGTGTAGTTCCGGTGGCAGGCGACAGCTCTGCGGTGGCTGGGCGGGGCCGGTGGGTCACTGGGGTCTCAGCTGTCGGGTTGTGTTCCGTCTTCGCAAGATTGCTCAGAACCCTATCGCTTAGACACCGTGCTTTGGTATTGTGTCTCTGTGAATTCTGTTCTTCTGGCCCCGCACTTCGGTGCGGGGCTTTCAGTTACTCAGATGTAGAATAGTGGTATAATTTTTGTATGAAATACATAAAATCAATTCGTATTTTTCTACTCGTTTTAATTATTATTGGTTTGGGATTATTAGTAACCCAAAATATGTGGGTGCCAAAAGTGGTGAAAATGATTTTATCTCAGGAAAATGCTACGCCACAACTTATTGGAGGTGACAAAGATGCCCACGGTTGTCTTGGTTCGGCCGGGTACTCCTGGTGCGAAGTGAAAAACAAATGTCTGAGAGTTTGGGAAGAAAAATGTGAAGTTCCTGATACTGGCTACTCAAAATATCTAAACAAAAATTATGGTTATACCTTTTTATGTTCCAGAAATTGTGTCACAAAGGGGAGTGACTCTTATTTGATGGTAAAAGATTCTGCCAGCTCAACAGATGATCAGATTATAGTAATAGAATCAACTAAAAATGAAAGTTGGATACAATACGAAGGATCCGAAGATTCATTCTTAAAAATGGCAAACCAATCAAAAACATTTTGTGAAATAGACAGTCCTGTAAATCCGGGAGGACCAACAGATATATATAGTCAGACAAAAAAAATAAATTCACACGGGTTAACTTACTACGAGTCATATTATAAGGATGAAAGATATGAAAGTCAGAATGGGAAAAAATATTATCTTGGTATTATAGGGCCGATATATGTTTTCAATGTAAACTCTCAATCTCAAGGTAAGGTAGGTGTTATAAATGTTTATAACTTTGATTCATGTCATCCAACAACTTCTCCGAAAATTCCTTCAGATTCTTTACTAAATGTAGTTAAAAGTCTTTCCTTCTAAAGTATGGTAAATAATTATTCAGTTAGAGTTACTCATTAAGGAAGGAATATTTAGGAGTCGGTTTAATTTGAATTTATAATCTCGGTTTCAACATAATCAACTGGGTCATACAAGAGAAAGTCACTGCAAGGTGTTTTATGTTATTATTTTATATAATGCACACGGAAATATATACAAAAGAAGAAATTAAATTATTCCGAAAATTAAATACTCCATCGAAAATTCAAGACTATCTTAATTCTATTCCATTTAATTTTGAAGAAAGTGGAGATACCTGCATGTCACCACGAGAGGTGATAAGGCACAACACTGCCCATTGTATGGAAGGGGCGATGCTTGGATTTCTTCTCTTGGAATTTCACGGATATGCACCACGGATTATGGATCTAAGGTCAGTTAAAAAACCATACGATGATGATCATGTGGTTGTGGTGTTCAAACAGTTCGGTTGTTTTGGTGCGATTTCAAAAACGAACCATGGGGTATTGCGATACCGTGAACCAATATATAAAACAATACGGGAACTAGCCCTATCATATTTTCATGAGTATTTTTTGCATACAGGAGTAAAAACATTACGAGAGTATTCTCAGCTGTTTGATCTTAATCATTTTAATTATCTACATTGGCGAACAACAGAAAATGATCTTACTGATATTCCGTTGTATATCGATGAGATTAGACATTATCCGCTCCTATCTCATGCTCAAATAAAAAATCTACGTTTTGCTGATCCTGTTGAGATTGAAATGGGAAAGATTGTTGAATAT
>CAZVXQ010000090.1:0-2628 GCA_964630815.1 uncultured Candidatus Saccharibacteria bacterium
ATAGTATAGTTTACGCCCGTATAATTTGGCATAAATATTTCTACCGACTGATTTTAGTATGGTATCAATTATTGGTGCTAGTCGAATATAAATTTTTCTTTTAAAGGTGTACATTTTTAGTCTTGATTTATTGTCCAATCTATAACAGGTGCAAGTAATCCAGGTCGACGATTTGTCCAATATGTTGATTTGCTTAGTCCTCCTTGTATTGTAAAAAATATAGAAGGTCCACCTTTATTTGGTTCAAAAAGCCATGAAATATTGTGTAGTCCCCCAATTAATTCAATTCTGTAGTTACCTTCATTAAGAAGGTGTGATGGTAATTTTGATTTCAAAATATAATTTCCAATTGGTATTTGTGGCCATTTGGATTGAATTGTGTCTGTTTGGTATGTTCGATACAACAATTGATTGTCTTCTGAATAAAGCGCATATCCAATAGTAAGAGAAGAATCGTTTGATTTTGTTGATGCTTCAATACAAAGTGTTATTTCCTCATCGTTTCTTATGGAAGATGTCCTCATCTGTCCCTCTTGATCAACCAGATATATTTTTTTTGGAGTGAAAATGTCATTTTCGAATTCATTTTTTGTATTTGACCAAATACTTTCGTTTGTAGATGACTCTCCTTGTAAATATTCTTTTATTACTTTAGATACATCGGTACTATCTTTTTTTATTTGTCCATTTTCTATATGAATGCACCTGTTACAAAGTTGTTCAATCGCTGCCATGTTATGACTGACAAAGATGATTGTTCGACCATCTTTTTTTGTAACTTCTTCCATTTTACCCAAACACTTTTTTTGGAATTCAGCATCACCAACGGCTAAGACTTCATCAACTAATAGTATATCTGGTTCCATGTGGGCCGCTACCGAAAAGGCAAGGCGGACATACATACCACTTGAATAATATTTTACTGGAGTATCAAGAAATTTATCTATACCAGCAAATTCGACAATTTTGTCAAATTTATTTGCAATTTCTTTTCTACCCATACCTAGAATTGCTCCATTCAAGAAAATGTTTTCTCTGCCACTTAATTCAGGATGAAATCCGGTACCAACTTCAAGTAAACTTCCTACGGAACCACGCATTGTTATTTCTCCTTCAGTTGGTGGGGTAATTTGGGATAGAATTTTCAATAGAGTTGATTTTCCAGCACCATTTTTTCCGATAATACCGACTACCTCACCTGGTTGTATTGTAAAATTGATGTTTTTGAGTGCCCAAAAATCTTCTTTTTTTGATAGTCCTGCGACAGATCTGACTTTATTTTTAAGAAAAGAAAATTGTTTTCTAAAAATTGTCATCAGTATGTCTCTAAGTGCGACATATCTACCTCGCTCATGAGTTATTTTATATTTTTTGCCAATTTTTTTTATATCAATTATTGGTTTCATGGTTTTATACAATATCTGCGAAATACCTTTCTATTTTTTTGAAAGTAACTATTCCAATCAAGAGTAAGACTAAACAAGCAAAAAATGATATACAAAGTAATAGCCAGTTCATCGGAGCAGTTCCTAATAATGCAGCTCTTGCATTCTGAATGACTCCCATCATCGGATTCATTGCGAGTAAGATAGAATATTTTCCTGCAATACTTGCTGGGTAAATAACAGGTGTGACAAAAAGCAATAGTTGAATAAAGAATGGTAGTGCATAGCGAACGTCTCGATATTTTACATTTATAGCAGCAAGGAAAAGTCCTCCTCCAACAGCTGCCATAAAGGTAATAATAAGTAGTAACGGCAATATCATGAGTCCAAGCAGATTTGGAGTATATCCATAATAAAACATAAGCCCAATAAGAATTACTGCCGCAATAAGAAAATCTACAAATTTTGTGATTACCGACGATACTGGAAGTATTAGTCTTGGAAAATAAACTTTAGTTATTATTGATTGATTGCTAATTAGGGAATTGCTTGTATCAGAAAGTGCGCTAGAAAAGAATTGCCAGAATAGTAACCCTACATAAACGAATATTGGATAGGGAACGTTGTCTGATGGCATTTTTGCAAGTCCACCAAAAAAAATTGAGAAAACAATCATTGTTATAAGTGGTTGAAAAATCGCCCACCCAGCACCAATGGCTGTTTGTTTGTATCTCACTTTTAGATCTCGCCAAGCAAAGAAATAGAGCAGTTCTCGATATTGCCAAAGTTCTTTCAGATCAGATAAATGAAAGATTTTTTTTGGTTGAATTGTAATAGTATTAGCCATAGTATTGGATTCTACCACTTGTTAATCTTTTTTACGACCTTTTTCTTGATAGTTAGATATTTTTTTATTGCTTCTTTTTCTAGTTCGGGCGAAAGAATTCGAAGAATCTCTTTTCCAAGTATCCTGTACTGACCACCGACTTTGTTAGCTCTAATAAGCCCCGATTTGAGCATCCTCTTTATAGTACTTTCGCTTATACGCAGGATGTCTCTCGTTTCGTTTGTGGTATATACACTATGCGGTCTTATTTCATCAATCATAAGTAGATTTTAGTATAAGTGTCAAAAGGTGTCAAACCGGTCTGTTAGATATTTCGGCTGATATTTGTATGTATCGATTTATTATATTGTCAGGCATTGAAACATATAAACATATAAGGTACGATAACTTATCAAT
>CAZVXQ010000091.1:0-1214 GCA_964630815.1 uncultured Candidatus Saccharibacteria bacterium
CACCAAAGAAGAGTTGCGATCTGGCAAACCTTTATCTTCGGCTATCGAAGCAGGATTCGACCGTGCATGGAGTTCAATTCGCGATTCAAACTTTTCGTCTCTTATTACCTGTGCAATTTTGTTCTACTTTGGAACCTCTATTATTCAAGGATTCGCCTTCAACTTGGCCGCTGGTATTTTGGTTTCTATGTTTACCGCTATTACCATCACCCGCACACTATTATTCGCAGTCATGAAGACCAAATTAGGCGAAAAGCTATGGATGTGGGGAGTGGCATCTAATTCTGGTGAACACAAGACTCTTCATATCGTAGAGAAAAAAGGTCTATGGTTTGGAATTTCTGGAGCCATTATTGCAATTGGATTAATCGCTCTCTTTGCATTTGGATTAAAACTGGGAATCGACTTTAAAGGAGGAACATTATTAGATATCACCTTCTCTAAAGCAGTCTCTGCACAAGAAATTCAATCGGTATTAACCAGTGTTGGCACACAAGTAAATACAAAAGCCGGTCAAACACCCCCTACGACTCCTACTACCGGCACTTCTAGCACGACCTCCCTAGACTCTTCTATAGGATCAGAATCAGATTTTAATGATTCGAGAATTGTCCCAGCAGGCACTAACCAATACATCATCCATACCGGACACATGGATACGTCCACACATGACACCCTTCTTGGAGAGTTACAAAAGAAATTTGGTACCGTAACCGAAAATCGCTTTACCACGATTGGTCCGGTAGTCGGCGATACACTCAAACAACGCGCCGTAATCGCAGTAGTTGTAGCAATGGCCATGATCGTCTTATATATCGCTTTCGCATTCCGCAGAGTCCCAAAGAGAGTAAGCCCTTGGAAGTTCGGTGTATGCGCTATCGTTGCATTACTCCATGATGTGCTTATTCCTATCGGAATCTTTGCGATATTCCAGTTTGAGGTAGACGCTCTATTTATAACTGCTATCCTCACGGTTCTTGGTTTCTCGGTGCATGACACCATCGTGGTATTCGATCGTATTCGTGAAAATCTCAAATATCAGGATCGCGATGAATCATTCACACATATTGCCAATAAGAGTATGTCTCAAACAATGGCACGCTCGATTAACACTTCTCTTACCGCACTCATTACTTTGTTAGCTCTGTTGATTTTGGGTAGCCCTTCTACCTTTACCTTTATTTTGGTACTTGTGATCGGTATCGTGGTAGGAA
>CAZVXQ010000091.1:1224-2590 GCA_964630815.1 uncultured Candidatus Saccharibacteria bacterium
GTAGGAACCTACTCTTCGATCTTCATTGCAAGTCCTCTTCTTGCTTTCTGGCAAAAGAAATCTGAACAAGTTAAATAAGATTCCCCGTTTACTTTTGTTGCAAATATTTTAAGAACATTATGAAAATGCCGTACAGTATGTATTGTACGGCATTTTTTATCTCTGCAGTAAAAAGTAAAAAAAAATCTGTTATAATCAAATTATGAATTTTTTAGAACAACTTGAAGCCCTGCGATACAAAGTCCCACGTCTGTATAACATCAACATTGGCTCCGAAAATTCGGAGTACTGCACCCACTCCGATAAAGACAAAAACTGTTACCTGATTTTTGCAGCAAATTACTGTGAAGATTCCATGTACGGCGGAATAGTGGTTTCTAGCAAAGACTGCGTAGACTGCAGTTACTGTGATAAATGCGAGCTTTGCTATGAGTGCTCAGATATTGAAGGATGTTACAATTGCAATTTTTCGCAAAACCTAAGAAACTGTAAAGACTGCACGATGTGTTACGACTGTATTGGGTGCAAAGACTGCTTTGGATGTGTAAATTTGCGCCAAAAACAATACTGCTTTTTTAATGAGCAATTAACTAAAGAAGAGTATCGCAAGAGAGTTTCGGAATATAATTTAAAATCACCGGAATCCTTTAAGCTGGCTCAAGAAAAATTCAATGCCGTTCAACTACAAAACGCCCGACGTTTTGGCTGGCTCACTAACAGCGAAAACTGCTTTGGAGACAACCTTATTTCATCCAAAAACTGTTTTATGTGTTTTGATACGTTTCACTCTCAGGATAGTGGGTATTTGAACGACTGTTTTAGAACAAACGACTCATTCGATATGGTTTT
Source organism: uncultured Candidatus Saccharibacteria bacterium (assembly GCA_964630815.1). Classification (GTDB taxonomy): domain Bacteria; phylum Patescibacteriota; class Minisyncoccia; order Phycocordibacterales; family PALSA-1337; genus C7867-002. The sequence continues at coordinate 2,074 of CAZVXQ010000091.1, forward strand.
TTCGGATGGTAGCGAGCTATGTTACGAGTGTTTTTCTATTGGACTGGGGGCTTATAACTGCAACTTTTCTAATTACATACGCGGCTCTAGCGACTGTGAATATTCGGAACTGTTGTTTAACTGCAAAAACTGTTTTGGGTGTGTGGGCCTTCAAAATAAGGAGTATTACATATTAAATGTTCCCTACTCTGCACAGGAGTATCATCAAAAAGTGACTCAAATTAAGGAAGAAATGAAAAAAGATGGCACCTACGGCAAGCATCTACCAACTACCTATAAGTTACAAGATACGGCGGCGGCTTATCTGTGAGAAAAAGCCAATCTTATGGTAAAATACGCACGAATATTATTTAAACCTAATTATATGAAACGTTATTTAAGCATTTTTTCTATCGTCGCATTCCTTATTATCTCGGCGGGCTGTGGTGTTGATCCAACCCCTCCTAATCCTGATCTCGCAAAGAATATCGATCCTTCATGCGCAGTTTCCAAAATGGCCGATGGCAAGCTCTTGTAC
>CAZVXQ010000092.1:0-2557 GCA_964630815.1 uncultured Candidatus Saccharibacteria bacterium
TTGTTGAAGTTGCGGTAATGTAGTTTACGGTAGGAGAAGTTGATGAATTGAGAGCACCAGTACCACCATTTGTATATATCCAACCTTGACCAAATGTACTTGCTCCAGTACCACCATTTGCAACTCCTAGAGTACCTGTTACTGATGATAGGTTTGCAATGATGCCAAGTGATGAAGTGCCTATGAGATCATAACTACCATTACTATTACCTAACAATACTTGACCATATGAAGGAGCGGTTGAAAGACCTGTGCCACCGTAGCTGATTGAGAGAGTTGAAGTTGAGGAGACGAGACCATTAACTGCTTGTAGTGGTCCATTCAAACCATTTGCTAATTGCAAACCATTAGTCCCAGAAACTGTAAGAGCTGTTGATGAAGCGTATGGGAAAGTCGAAGCTGTAGTAGAAGTTGCAATAATATTATTGGCCACAATCGTTCCGGCAACTGAAAGCTTAGAATATGGTGTTGAGGTACCAATTCCAACATTACCATTTGAAAGAACTGCAAGAACTGACTGCGAAGCTGAACCAAAGAATTCAGCAATCTTACCTGCACCGGTTTGCATTACATTGAGAAACGTTGTTGCTGATGAAGTTGCATTCTGTGCATCCGAGCGCAAGAATTGAGAAGAATTGAGACCAGAGAGTGTGTTGGCAACTTCAGCAACAAACGCTGCGGGAACAGCTCCGAGTATTTTTCTTGGAGACATTTCCCCATCCCATGAAGCCACGGCACCAGATCCACCAATCTCAACTCCAAGATACAAAGTTTGATTGAAATCTATACCAGTCAATGCGGTTGTACTTCCAAGCATTGTACTGAATAGTCCATTTGTTATTGCTATACGATCATCGGTACCCACACCAGTTCCAGCACAATCTGAAGTATTACACCATGTCTCAGTCCAAATCGGAGAACCTCCTGTTCTAGTGGTATAGAGCTTGAATCGAATATTGTATGAACCATCTGGAACCACAGCATTCAAAGAAGTGGTGAGCTTACCTTGGTAGTTTATTTGCTGATTAATCCCGGCTTGAGCTTTATTTATTCCAAAAATTGCAAAATTAATAATAATTAATACAACAATAGAGACATAAGCTTTCTTGGAATTAACCCCACCAAAACCTCTATCGGAATTTTTATTTGTATGAATATAGTCTGGATGATTTCTTGCCCACTTTCTGATCATTGCAATAGCCAAGATCAACAGAAGAATAAGTAAGAACAAAATGAGAAGACCAAACAAATCAAAATTATTTGCAAAATCCATCCAAGGTGTAAATGCCAACGCCGCAAGAGTACCATTCAATCTGACAAGACCGTTATTTTCATAATCAAGAATAGCAACCGACATGCCATAACGACCTGAACGACCCAAAGCACCTATCGTAGCCTCATAATATGTCTTATCAGAATTTGCTCTAAGCAAAAATGGAAATACTTTATTTGTATCAACAGGATCCTTCAAAGTAAATGCTATAGTCTTCAAAATCTTTGGGACTTTGTTGTATTGCAAACGAATAGTTAGATTTTTATCGCCATGAATCGCTACTGTCTCACCGACTGTTGCGAGATTTTTTCCATCTTGAATAAATTCGAAATCAGAAAGTTTCAAAGCTTTAAACATAGGATCAACATTCGAAGCTTGAGGAATATTCGCAAAAGGATCGATAACCGTTGAAGTTGAAATTTCCCCTTCCAAAGCTATTCTTGCTTGAGCCAAAGCTCCTGAAGAATAATTCATGTCTCGATCTCTAGCAAAGATTGCATAATAATATGTAACACCTGGTTTTGCTGTCGTATCTGTATACGATTGACCATCACCTTCATAAAGCGGTATGCCATCATATTGATCAATTGGATAGAAGCCCTCTGTTCGAACAAGACGAACATCATTAAATCGAGGATCGGTTGGATTGATCCAGCTCAATTCAATTGTGTCAGTCTTGGCTTCAGCCACAAAATTTGTAGGGTTTGGCAGAGGTCCGACTTCTGCAACTGTCAAAACTGTTGTAAAAGAAACATCTTTGTATGTACTAGCACCATTAGCACCATTTGCATTTATCCTAAGTTTGTATGTCAAACCTTCGCTCAAACCAGTGATAATCTGACTGTGTTCAAAACCATAAAAGGCATTGAGCTGAGTACCCATTTCAAAATCTGAAGTAAAGCCCCACTGCAATTTTATTTGAGCAGGAATACTTGTAGTAAAACGTACTTCAGCTTGATTTGTTCCAGGAATAATATTTACATTTGTTATTTCGATAGTATTTGTACCACCACTACCTCCGCCCCCACCACCACTAGGAGGCGAAGATGGAGTTGGTGTAGGTGTTGGAGCAGAAGTTGTTGTTGCGTAAGCCGTTGATGATTGACCAGATAATTGGATGAGAGTATCAAAAGCTTCTACGTTGTATGAATAGCCAGTATCAGATGACAAGCCAGTATCTGAATAACTTGTTGAGGTGGTTGTAGCAATGAAAATAGAATCTCTAAATATTCTATAACCACCTATAGCATAATAATTTGGTACAGAAGCGGTCCATGACATATC
>CAZVXQ010000093.1:0-2516 GCA_964630815.1 uncultured Candidatus Saccharibacteria bacterium
GTCGGCGCGAATTTTTCCGAAGCGAGGGTGCGGCGGAATTCCTCCCCCCAACCCCCTCCTTCCGCCGCACCCGAGCGGATTTTAGGAAGTCGCGAAATTGCGTTAGCAATTTCGGATAAAATGATTTCGAGCCGTACTGTAAAGATACACAAAATCTTGCCTATACCATCCTAATCATGTATTCTTCTCTTGGATATGAACACCAAAGTTGACGCGAAAAATGTCTTGGAGTTCCTGTTCTTGGTAATCATAAGCTATGTTCTAAGCCCGATTTATACGTTTTTGGCGGGATGGGATTTGGCAGACAATGACTTGATAAGAGCGATTCAACCAAAAGGACTTAGGATACTGTCAACCTTTGTTCTCTTACTCCTTCTTATCAGTCTCCACAAATGCAGAAAATTGATTTACTTTCAAAAACGAGTCAGTGGAGAACTGCTTGGAATTATATTTCTTACTATTCTTCCAATTTGGGTCAATCTAATGTACTCTGCATCTCTCCTTGCAGGATTCTGATTGTGTAGAATGTTCAGATCTACACCCAAAACATTGCAAACGCCCGCGTGACGACGTGGGAGTTTCTTTTTTTATAATTACTCTTCGTCGCCAGCATTGCCACTCTTACCTGTTTTTTCAAACTCTTTTAGAGCTTCAGTTATTGGGCCAAATTTACCAGATAGGATTATCGGCAAATTATGCCAACTTTGTTTGATTCGATGATCGGTTACTCGATCTTGCGGAAAATTGTAAGTACGGATTTTCTCAGAACGATCACCAGTACCTATTTGACCTTTTCTATCAGCAGAAAACTTTTTTGCTTCTTCCTCGTCCTTTAAAGCTTCAAGTTTTGCGGTAAGGATTTGCATAGCTCTTTCGCGATTTGCAGATTGACTTCTTTCTGCCACAGAACGAACATCTAGACCCGTTGGTTTATGAATTATTCTAACTGCCGACTCTACTTTATTAACATTTTGTCCTCCCTTTCCGCCAGCTCTAGAAAATTCTATTTCATAATCAGCAGGATTGATTTCGAACTTTGACTTTTTTCTAATAGGCATAATTGCTATAGAGGCGGTTGAAGTATGAACTCGGCCCATTTTCTCGGTTTCTGGAACACGCTGAACTCGATGTACACCAGTTTCCCAGCGCAAATCTTCGTAAACACCTTTACCTTTTATTTCCATAGAAGCTTCTTTGTAACCACCGAGGTCATTTGTCGATTCATCAACTATCTTGGAAGACCACCCTTTTGATTCTGCATATTTTTTGTACATAGCTAGAAGTTCTGCCGCAAAGAGCGCAGCCTCATCACCACCGGCTCCAGCTCGCACCTCCATAATTATTTCATTAGGTTTTTCTTCCTCTTGTTTATCTGATTCTAATATAGCTTTCATCTGTTTCTCTAGTTCTGTCATCTGAGAAGAGATATTTTCAATATCAGATACTGCCATATCCTTCATTGAAGGATCTGATTCAGATAAATGTGTAGTTTCGGCTAGATCTTTGGACAATTTATCATACATTCCAGCAAGAAACGCTGTTTTAGGATTATTCTTGTACTGATCTAGATTCATAGCAAAAATGAACACCAAATGACTTGGTGCAAAAGAAATCTAAGCCTTCTTGGCTTTTGATTGACGAGTTTTGAACTTTTCGACACGACCAGCGGTGTCAATGATCTTTTCTTCTTTTGTATAGAATGGGTGTGAGGCACTTGAAATTTCAACATGAAATATTGGGTATTCTTTGCCATCAGTCCATTTTGCGGTTTCTTTTGTCTCAATAGTTGAGGAAATCAAAAATTTGGTGCCGTTTGAATTATCGGCAAAAATAACAGGTCGATAGTTTTGTGGATGAATATCTTTCTTCATGGCTAATAATCTAACATTCTTTGATAAAAGATGCAAACGGTCCCGCGAGGCCTCGCCTCGAGGAGCTAGTCTACCATCGCACAGCCTAGTTTGCTATAATTTAACAAATATGGAAATTTCAAAGTCTAGATCGCACGTTATATATACAATAGCTATAATTGGTTTTATCTTTACATTGCACATTGTTATTCCAGCCTATTCTAATTCTAGTTTTCTTAGTCTTTTTGCTGATAGCAATACTGTTGGACTTATATATATGGCAGGCGCTGCTTTATCTATTTTCAGTTTCATTTTAACTCCGTATATTATCCGCCAATTTGGAAATTTTCATACCATATTTGCACTCCTAATAGTCGAAATTGCAATTTTTTACGGACTAGTATCTTGTACATCTCCAGTTTGGTTAGCGTTGTTATTTATTATCCAATCTGCAACTTCACTCATTATTGGATACTGTTTTGATATTTTTTTGGAAAGCTACTCCAATGGTCACAGTGTTGGGACGATACGAGGTATATATATGACAAGCATAAATATTGCTTGGGTCATGGGACCATTATTGGGTTCTATGCTTATAAGCGACACAGGAAGTTATCGCAATACTTATTTGGCATCTTTAGCTATTTTATTTCCGCTATTGTACAT
>CAZVXQ010000094.1:0-715 GCA_964630815.1 uncultured Candidatus Saccharibacteria bacterium
ATGTGGGACCCTGCACACGATGGGCTTTCTCTCACAAAAAAGAAAAATGTTCCCTGCCCATATACCTTTACAGTAAATATAATTGGCGGAAGACTTCATCTACACCTTATGATTCGTTCTAATGATGTTATATTAGGAACTCCTTTTGATGTTGCTGGTTTTGCTTTTCTACAGTGTGTGTTGGCTCAAAAAATTGGCGTAAGAACTGGTATATATAGTCATTCAATCTCCAATGCGCATATTTATGATTCTCATTTTGATGCAGCAAAAGAAATAATGAAGAGATCTAATGATCATAAAAAAATAGTATTGGAATTACCAGAAAACACTTTTGAAGAAATTGAGAAAAGAAATAAGGATGTGGTTGATAAAATAATTGAAAATTTAACAAATCAATACACTCCGATGGACGCCATATCTGGAATCAAAATTGTCCCCTATTAATCTGATATAATAAATCCATGTCCGTAATAACAAAAAAACAAATTTTAGAAAAAGTTAAAAGTGGTGAAATCGTATTCAAGCCAGCACTTGATCAATTCCAAATCCAAGAGCACGCTGTAGACCTTAGACTTGGCTTTACATTCATGATTCCAAAGATGTGGCATCTTACACCACAAGGGCGTGAATCCCTTGATATAACACATTTTGATAAGAATAATAACCATTTCTTCGAGGTTGTTGAGCTAGAACAAGGTCAATATTTCGATCTTTT
>CAZVXQ010000094.1:725-2505 GCA_964630815.1 uncultured Candidatus Saccharibacteria bacterium
AATATATATTAGTTTCAACTTTTGAATCAATAAAAGTGCCTGATGATTTGATGGCAGTTCTATATCCAAGATCATCTACGAATAGAAAAGGTCTTTCATTAGACTTAACAGGAATAATTGATTCTGGATATGAAGGTCAATTGGTATTACCTATAAGAAATAATACTCGCTCTCAGACAGTTCGCCTTTACCCTGGTGAGCGTATGTGCCAAATAGTATTCGAAGAATTGAAAGAAAAAGTTTCTGCAAGAAAGAGCAAATATCATCAAAAAGATATCATTGATGGAGTAACATTAGAAAAGAGAGATGAATCAGAACTCATACTTAAGGGAGATATAAGAAAACTTAAGGAAAATTATAAAGTCGAATAATATGATAAAAGTCTTCATCATCGCTGCGGTATCTGCCGATGGCTTCATAGCAAAGGACAATCAACATTCGCCCATGAATTGGACTAGTAGGGCTGATAAGAAACGCTTCGTTGAGCTTACCAAGAAAGCTGGGGTTATTGTAATGGGATCTTCGACTTATAAAACCATTGGTACTCCGCTCAAAGATAGAATAAATATTGTCTATTCAAAAAATCAAAATTTTGAAGGCGTAGAAATTACTCAAAAAAACCCAATCGAATTAATTCAGGATCTCGAAACTAGAGGTATAAAGGAGGTTGCAATATGTGGAGGATCACAGATCTATACAATGTTCATGAAAGCGGGTGTCGTTGATAGTATTTATTTAACTGTTGAGCCTATAATTTTCGGTAAAGGTATCTCTTTATTTAATGAAGATTTAAAATATTATTTGAAATTACAATCAGCAGTTACATCGGAATCAAGTGGTTCAGTTTTGCTTGAATATAAAGTTGATTATTCTAGTGCGATGAAAATGAAAGATTAAATATTGACTTAGTCTATGAAAGTTGTAGGATTGTTTCCAGCAACAGCACAAACAACGTATTGATGGGGACTTGATATGAAAATACCAACTCTACTTACGGACCCTATCCCACTTGCAGTTATCGATGGTGGAAAGGCTCCTGAACGGAATCATGGTGGCCTTGATGCCGCCCACGATTGCTTCACACGAGCAATAGTTAGCACTATGCCGGACAAAACAAACCCGCGCATGCGGACTACGATATCTGATTTTTCCAGCATTCATCCTCAAGAACTTATCAGTCAAAATTCTGGACTGAAGGAGGATGAGAATGGTGTGTTTTGGAGCCTTGCTCCTGGCGATACTGTGTCAATCGGCCTTGGGTTTAATATTGAACTACCATTTGGTCTCGCTGGATTTATCCATGCGCGTGGTGGCAGTATCAACAAGGCAGATGTCAGATATCACCTGAAAGTTCTAAACCCCAATCCAATTGACCACGGATTCAGTGGCGAGCCTTGGGCAGAAATCAAGAATGGTGGGAAAACACCGTTCAAAATCTATCGACATTCCAAGTTGGTGCAACTCACAATTATCCCTGTTTGGATGGGGAAAATTTTCATTGTGAGCTCAATAAAAGAAGGTAGTCGGGGCAACCATTCCAATGGTAGCACCGGTTAATCAACAGGTGCAACGAAAAAAGCGCGAACCTTGTATCGCGCTTTTCCTTTTGATTCTTTAATTTATTTAATATCCACTCCCATTGATCGGCATGTTCCTTCTATGATTTTCATTGCAGCCTCAATAGTGTTTGCATTGAGGTCAGGCATTTTCTTTTCTGCAATTGTTCGGATTTGAGCCTTTGTGATTGTTCCTGCTCGCTTCACTGCATGCTTTCCTGATC
>CAZVXQ010000095.1:0-2501 GCA_964630815.1 uncultured Candidatus Saccharibacteria bacterium
TTGTATTTGTTATGCCACAATCATTTGCATTTGCTCAAAACCAAGTCTCTGGTACTGCGGTGTCAACCCCAACAGGAAATCAAGGTACAAATCTTATTGCTCAGTTCCTTAAATTCACAAACTTACCAGATCTACTCAACTCCACACTTGCCTCAATTGTTAATCTGGCAGTCGCAATTGCCGGATTTATTTTGGGTATTGCCGCATATCTCCTTGATGTTTCAATTGGTCTAACACTAAATATAAAAGCTTTTGTCGAAGCTACGCCAGCAGTCTATTCTGTTTGGAGGATTCTTCGCGACATAACCGGATTATTCTTCATTTTCTATTTACTATATGCCGCCATTCAGATGATGACCGGTCTAAATAGGGGTCCAAGCTATGCTTCAATAATAAAAAACATCGTAATAGCTGGTATTCTCATCAATTTCAGTTTCTTTATCGTCAGTATTGGTATCGATTTTTCTAATGTCATTTCCCAAGCAATATACAATGCCATGATCCCAAATCATACCGTTATGAGGATCGATCCAAATACAAATCTATCAACTATTGTTGGAACTGCTGGAAAAAGTAATATCTCCAACATATTTATGAATAGTTTGAAAATCCAACAGATATACGACACCAATGGAAATCGTTTGGGTACAAATGTTGCAGATCCGATCAAGATTGCCCTAATTGGTGTTGCTGGTGTTGTAATGATGATCACAACAGCGATCAGTTTTGTTCTTGCTGCTTTGGCCTTTATAGCCAGATTGGTTATTTTGATATTCCTTTTGGCCTTTTCTTCTCTTTGGTTCGTTGGTTGGATAATTCCGGAAATAAATAAGCATTTTAGTTTCTTTCAAGGTCAACTATTCAATCAGCTAATTTTCATGCCGGCATATCTGCTACTAATGTATGTTGCTCTTACAATTGTAAATGGTAGTAACATTATCGGAGCGGGCAGATTGGATGCAGGCGCAGTAAGTAGTGCAGAAAATTGGATAATGCCTTATGTTCTTTTGTCCATAAACTTTGCCATCATTATAATAATCCTAAATCTACCTTTAGTCGTAGGACTCAGCATGGGAGGATTTGCAACTGGATGGCTTAGCAAGAGTATTAGCAAATGGGACGCAAGGAAAATCTGGGGTGACATAAAAGACAAAGCACCAGCATCAATTTGGAACAACACCGGAGGGAGAGTATCAAGTAAGCTCGCTCAGAATGAAAGTTTCAAAAATTTTGCTGGTAAATATGCAATTGGAGAACTAGCGCTCAAAGGCGTGAAAGGTGCTGCTTCTGGTTATAACGAAAAGCTTGATGCACAAGTAAAAGCTCGAACAGAATTTGCAAATTCTTTGGGATATGATCAAGTTGCAGTAAATAAATTACAACAAGAACTTGCAAAGCTAAAAGAAGAGGAGAGGGTGGCACGATCAAACGGGGATATAGCACTTGCAAATCGTAAAAAATCAGCTGCTGAACAAAAATCATTAGAAATAGCTAATAAAAAGAAAGAGCGCCAATCAAAATACGCCGAGAGGCTGGCTAACACAGGAAGACCAGAAACATTATTCCTCAGAGTTGCAAGAAAAAACAAAGTGGCTGCTGCAAAAATCAATATAGAAATCTGGCAAAAACAACTTGATTCAAAGAAAGAGATGCTAGATAAACTCAAAAAACAGCATGAAACAAACGAGAGAGACATTAGAAACCAGATGGCCCAAAATGGTGGCGTCGCATTACCTGCAACTCATCCAAACCAAAAATTAAAGACTGAACTCGAGACAAAAATTGATGATCTAACAAATAATCAATCATCAGATATTCTAAAGATGGGTACGTCAGTACTGCAAGCAAAGATCGATGAGGCAAAATTAATAAGATAATATGACTTTTGATTACTCAACAATTGAAGAACAATTCAAAAAACTTCCAGAAGAGGTTCAATATGCTTTAACATCTCCACACATTACCGAAAAGATCCAAGAAATTGCGGAAACAAATGGTTTACTGCTAGATCAAATGGATGCATTATATGATATTACAAGCTACGTAATGTTGGGTCTTTTACCTAGCAATCGTTATACGACAACCCTTGCAAAAGAATTGAACGTAAGTGAAAAACAAGCGAAGATAATAACAGACGAAATTAACAATGGCGTATTTCTGGAGATAAGAAAATCAATGCGTGAGTTTGAAGAAAAATCAAGATCAACAAATAGTATTATTTCAAATTTCACTAAAAATCAATACAATCGACCACCTAACAACCCAACACCAAACACGCCACCATCCTCACCACATGCAGACCTCGAACAAGCAGGGGACTTCAAGATTGAAAATGAGATAAACACTGAAAACAATTTTTCATTAAAAAGTCCTCAAAAAAAGAAGTAATCATCGCGTTTGGTGTTTCTGCTCTGGCGCTCGTGCTTGTGTGCCTGCGGGACACGCCCACAAGAGAAAACGTGGGTGCGTTTTCCGGATTCACAGTTCCGGAGATGGGAACG
>CAZVXQ010000096.1:0-2483 GCA_964630815.1 uncultured Candidatus Saccharibacteria bacterium
CTTGCTCGGGGGCACAAAACTCGCTTCACTCGTTTTGTGCCCCCGCGAGGAATCGAACCTCGATTGCAGGATCCGCAATCCTGCGTCCTATCCGTTGAACGACGAGGGCAGATTATTTGCCAATCTTAGCTAGAGCTTTCATTGCACGAGACTTAAGTCGTGCTGAAGTATTGGCTTTGATGTATTTTGTCTTGACCGCCTTGTCTAGAGCTTTGTAGAGTTGTGGCACAATCTTCTCTGCTTCTGCCTTGTTCTTTGCTGTAACCAAACGACGAAAAGCTTTGATTTGCTTCTCGATCTCGTTTTTTCGGCGCAAATTGAAAATGCGCTTTCTCTTTGCGACTCGGAGAGCTTTCTTTGCAGATGAGGTAATTGCCATAAGTTTTGTGTTAGTAAGTTAACATGAGAGACAAATAAAGTAAAGCTCTAAACGGAGATTACACCTAATTGCTTAAAATTGCTATAATGCCCGCATGATCGCTTCATTAACAGGGACAATAAAGCAAATCGATGAAAAATCGATCGTTTTGGACGTTAATGATATCGGTTATAGGGTTTTCCTTACTGCCGACACCCTTCATGGACTAAAAACTGGCGACAAACAAAGTTTTTTCACTTATCTGGCTGTACGTGAAAACGCCTTGGATCTGTATGGATTCTCTGATCAAAAAGAGCAAAGTCTCTTTGAGTTACTCATTAGCATTTCCGGCATCGGACCAAAAGGTGCTATAAATATTCTATCTTCAGTAACAGTAGATACTTTGATAAATGCCATAGGTTCCGGATCAACCAACCATCTCATCAAAGTCTCTGGCATAGGAAAGAAAACTGCAGAAAAAATAGTACTCGAACTCAAGGACAAGCTTGGAGCATTATCGAGTGATGAATATTCAATCGGATTAAATAGTGACTCTGACGCAATCGAAGCACTAAAAATGCTTGGCTACGGCACCGAAGAAGCTCGGGAGTCATTAAAGAAAATAGACAAAACAATTTTAGATACAGGCGACAAAGTAAAAGCTGCACTCAAAGTTTTGAACTAAACCACGGTACAAATAAAAAACATGATCGACAATACATTATATACAATTCGCAAATTCATACCTTCTCCTATATTTAACTTTTTCAATCCGAGTTATCACTGGATACTTTCTTTGTTCGGAGCAATTCTCTATGGATTCCCCTCAAAACAAATAAAAGTCATTGCGGTAACAGGTACTAAGGGCAAGAGTTCTACAACAGAAATAATCAATGCGATTTTGGAAAAAGCAGGTTACAAAACTGCCCTATCAAATACTATTCGCCATAAAATCGGAACCGTATCTGAAAAGAATTTATTTAAAATGAGTACGCCAGGACGACTTTTTTTGCAAAAATTTATTCGCAAAGCTGTGGCCAACGATTGCAAATATGTAATTTTAGAAATTTCTTCTCAAGGCTCAATGTATTATCGTCACAATTTTATTCATTTAGATACTTTTATTTTTACAAATATATCACCCGAGCATATAGAAGCTCATGGTTCTTATAAAAATTATCTCAAAGCAAAGCTAGCTATTGCAAAAAGCTTGGAACGATCTTCAAAACCAGAAAAAACAATCATCGTTAACGGCGATGACAAAGAAGCTTTCAATTTCCTGGCACCAAAGGCCGATAAAAAGATTACATATAATTTGAAGCAAGTAGAGCCGTATAATTGCACAAAAGATGGCATTGATTTTACTTATGAAAATATCAAAATTCGGTCCAAGCTTGAAGGAATATTCAACTTGTACAATATATTGGCCGGTATAACTTGTGCAAAAAATGAGGGTGTCGATTTAGAAACTATCAAACAAGCAATAGAATCATTAGATTCAATTCCGGGAAGACTAGAAAAAATCGCTGGGCCAAATTTCACCATCATCGTTGACTATGCCCACACCACTGATTCTCTCCAGAAGATTTATGAAGTATACAAATCAACATCTATTATTGGCGTCCTTGGTGGCACAGGTGGTGGTAGAGACACATCAAAGAGACAAGAAATGGGAAAAATTGCTGACGAATATTGCAAAGAAATAATTTTGACCAATGAAGATCCCTACGATGAAGATCCAATGAAAATCATCGATGATGTTGCTCAAGGAATAATCAATAATAAACCTCACAAGATTCTCGATCGTCGCCTTGCTATAAGAAAAGCGCTGGAATTAGCTAAGCATGGAAACACGGTCATTATTTCTGGTAAAGGTACAGATCCATACATCATGGGTCCAGATAATTCCAAGACGCCCTGGAGTGATGTGGAGGTAGTCAGAGAGGAATTAGCCAAGTTGAAATAGCTCAACAAATTATTAGGTAACGAAATAGTCTGCCAGAAATAGGTGTTTTCTTTTGACCCTTCGCAGTGCCACAGAAACAAAAAGTCGAATAATACTAACCAGTGGCACGAGAAGAGACGGCTCTGCGAGTTTTCTGTTGTTCGAGCAGAGCCGATCGTG
>CAZVXQ010000097.1:0-2313 GCA_964630815.1 uncultured Candidatus Saccharibacteria bacterium
CATTAAGGCTGAATATAAGACAAAAACCATATATCCTGCTCCAAAAAATATTTTCAAAGCGCTAGATAGTTGTGCTTTTGATGATGTCAAAGTTGTTATTTTGGGACAAGATCCGTATCATGGCACAGGTCAAGCAAATGGTTTATGTTTCGCTGTAAATGAAGGGGTAGCGTTACCACCTTCACTCAAAAACATTTTCAAAGAAATAAAAGCGGATTTACATATCGATCCTATGATGAATGGCGATCTTACACGTTGGTCCAAACAAGGTGTCCTACTTTTGAATGCTACTTTGACTGTGGTGGCAGATTCACCTGGTTCACATCAAGATTGTGGTTGGGAGATTTTTACTGATGCTGTTATTGAGAGATTGTCCAATACTCGCGAAGGGGTAGTATTTATATTGTGGGGTAATTATGCAAAAAATAAAGGTAAGATTATTGATAGACAAAAGCATTTGGTCTTGGAATCGGCTCACCCCTCACCATTTTCAGCGTATAATGGATTTTTTGGTTGCAAACATTTCAGTAAAGCAAATCAATATCTCAGTTCAAAAGGTTTTGATGAGGTTGATTGGAGATAGTTTTGTAATATTGTTTAAAAAACTACCACCAGATATCGTGATCTGGTGGTGTGTGGTGGCGATTGTATTGGTCAGAATTGAGGATGGGCAGGAATAGTCCTATTGAAACCATTGTCTGGTGAGGGTGAATATATTCTTCCTATCCCTTTTGTTCGACAGTCATCTTGGGAGAATTCTCTCCCCAGAACAAGAGCTGCAAGCAAAATCTTTCGGTTTGATAGGTTCGCCCGTCGCAGGTACGGTACCTTGTGGTTGAATCATGACATGGAAACAACCGTGCGGATGACGAATTAACAGGATTACTTTTCCAGTGAATCCACTTGGATTATGCATGACTTGTGTACCGAGGATTTCGGCTGGAATGTCAATTTCTTCCTCCACAGGTTCTGGACTGATCGTGATCAGTAGACGATTTCTTTCGACAAGGATTGGAGCAAGAGGGTGTCCTGTTTCTTTGTTTAGACCATGTGGTTGAAACACGTAGATAGTTTCTCCATTCATGTTGAATGTCCAATGTGTGATCATTCCGCGAAGATCAGTGGCCATGTTGCTACGATCTGTGTGTAGTTTTAGAACTTTTATTTTCATTGTTTGATCGATATTGTTGTTGAACTAGATGAGTCTCACCATCCCCTCATGGAAATGAATAAGTGAGAAATGTCTAAAATCAAAATATCAGTATATATCAATAATGTCAAATTAATTTGCAGAATATGTTTTCGTGGATCATTGCGGGCTACTCGGGTTTCAAACTATTGAGGTGAGACCCCATAAGGGTATTTTAGCGAATTTTTCCTCCCGATTTCGAAGTCTCCGTATGGGTCTCGGTTTTTTGTTTTAAGGATTGATAGGGGGTTAAGGATACTACATAAGTTCAGATACATATGAGACTAATTAATTTAGTCTTACATGGCATATTTTAACAAATTTCGTGGCACAAAAGGCTTCATTTCAGGTTGGGAGCGTATTATACGCTTTAGGGATATGATAGCCAAAACAGCACAAGAAAGAACCAGAATCTTAACATTCTGGAAGAAACATGGAGATCTTCCAACTAAAGAGGCATATAATGTTTCGCGTCCAACCCTATTTAGATGGCAGAAGTCCCTCAACGAAGCGGGAGGCAGACTAGATGCCTTGAATCCGAAATCTACTGCTCCAAAGACAACAAGAAAGCGTGTGATACCAGAAGGAGTTGAAAAACTAATTCTCAAGGAGCGAGAACAAGAACGAATATCAAAGGACAAACTTGCCAAACTAATCAAAGATGATGGTTTGGGTACATATTCACCATCAACAGTTGGTAGAATGCTGGGTGATTTAAAGAAAAAAGGAAAACTTCCAGACCCTGTTAAGGTTTCAATGTATGGTAAGACAGGTAATGTGATTGAACGAGAAATGAAGCCTAGAAAGGTTAAATTACGATCAAAAGGGTATGAGGGACAGCTTGCAAAGGCAGACTCGATTGTTCGATTCAAAGACGGTATTAAGCGATACATACTTACAGGTATGGATTGTGAATCGAAGTTTGCATTTGCATATGCATATACCTCACACTCATCGAAAGCCGCTTCTGATTTCATGGACAAGTTCAAATGGGTATCACCTGTAGAAATTACCCATATACAGACAGACAACGGTAGTGAGTTTGCAGATCATTTCGACATCTTCCTGGAAGACAATGGAATTGTACATTTCCACACATATCCTCGATGTCCAAAGATGAATGC
>CAZVXQ010000098.1:0-2294 GCA_964630815.1 uncultured Candidatus Saccharibacteria bacterium
GTCTAGAAAAGGATCCAAAAGAAGAATTCAAGGTTGACCCTATGTTACCACTCATTGAGTTTATGGGTAGTGTGGGCCCAAATCAGCAAGTTTGGATGCAGATTATGGTACAAGCCCACATCACAAAGAATCGCAGAAAGAAAGGTAAATTCTTTGAACAAGAAGATGCGTGGAAGGAAGAATCAATTGAGGAGATAAATAAGATACTAATACGCGATCCAAAAACCAAAGTTTCTGGCATGAAAGATGAGGCTACGGGTTTTACAAAAATGCCATCGATTTCTGAAGTAGAAAAAGAAGCAGCAACCGCGATTGAGAGGAGAATCACCAAGCCGGCATTTGATGTTGGTATACGTTTTCTTTATATCACCAAGAAAGATGCTTTCAATGGGCCGTTCGGTATAGGGGGAATTATTTCAAATATGAAACAATTCAATCACGAACATTTGAATGGGTTCAAGCCAAATGGTGATAAGTGGCACCCAAGTATCGGTGATCCGTGGACAGATTTCCGCAATTGGAGGAGAAATAAATATGCTAAATTGGCTCTCATGGCTTACAAGAGACGATCATATTTCCACCCACCATTTGTTTCCAAACCTTTGGTGATGAATACCGAAGAATTGGCAACCATATATCATTTCCCTGGATCAGTTGCACAAACTCCGAATCTCGATCGTATTCCATCAAAGAAAGCTCAAGCTCCTGGTAATCTACCAACATAATGCCAATATTCAAGATTTTTTCAAAAAAAGTATTGTACTCAATCGTTTTTGTTGGAATTATGATTCTATTTGGTTTTGTGATGTTTTCTATTCCACCAAAAAACTTTCCAGATAAAAAGATAGTATCTGTGAAGTCAGGTCAATATTTGTCGACGATTGCAGTCAATCTCGAGAAAGCTGATATCATAAAATCACCATTCCTTCTTAAGGTTTTTGTTGTAATTTTCTCCGGTCATCGTCAGGCATTGGCGGGTGATTATCTTTTTGATAAACCGGAATCTGTATTGCGCATAGCATATCGATTGGTAAACGGCATTCAGGGTATTCCTAAATATAAAGTAACAATAATGGAAGGTATGTCTGTCAAACAAATCGCAAATACAATAAAAAGAGCAATCCCTGCATTCGATAGTGAGACTTTCTTGGTATTGGCCAAACCTTACGAGGGATTTCTTTTTCCAGACACATATTTTCTCTATGAAAATGTCTCGCCGGATAGTGTGGTAGAGCAACTTCGAGAAACATTTAGAGAAAAAGTAAAAACACAACTTCTCTCGATTCAGGCTTTTGGAAAACCACTTGAAGATGTTGTTATTATGGCATCAATAGTTGAGAAAGAGGCATCCAATATGAAGGATCGCAAAATAATTGCCGGAATCTTATGGAAAAGATTGGAGATCGGAATGCCACTACAAGTAGATGCGCCTTTTTATTATATCTTGGGCAAAGATTCCGCTTCTATTACAAAATCTGATTTGACTACCGATACACCTTACAATACATATACAAACAAAGGTTTGACACCAACGGCTATTGGTAACCCCGGTCTGGGAGCAATCGAGGCAACGGTCAATCCAACCAAAACTAATTATCTATTTTATTTATCTGACAAAAAAGGTGTGACACACTATGCCGTGGATCACGATGGGCACGTAGCAAATAAGGTGAAGTATTTGAGATAACAGAGGTGCTACCTTTATAGTCTTTATGGTTAAGGTCTCTCTGGACATTGGGTCTGAAGACACGCAAAACCTTGCAAGGTTTTGCTCTGTTTCGGAAATTTCTTGCTAGAAATTTCCTGCAAGCGGTCTTCAAACCCAATGTCCAAAGAGGCCTTTTATAACAATATTTACCTTATCAGGTTTTTGTTGTACTATGCAGATGTGAAAAAAAGTGGTCAAAAAAAGCGGGTTTTCGTCGGTCTATCTGGTGGTGTAGATAGTGCTGTTTCGGCCGGTCTGCTTTTGAAAGCTGGTTATGATGTTACTGGAGTTTTCATCAAGGTTTGGCAACCAGATTGGATAGAATGCAATTGGAAACAAGAACGACTTGACGCTATGCGAGTAGCGGCTCATTTTGGCATACCTTTTATTACTTTAGACTTGGTTAGGGAGTATAAACAAGATGTTATCGACTATATGATCAGAGAATATTCTAGTGGTAGAACTCCAAATCCAGATGTGATGTGCAATCGATATGTGAAGTTTGGAGGTTTTTGGAAATGGGCAAAAGAGCGGGGTGCTGACTATGTGGCGACTGGGCATTATGCAAGAGTTGAGAATGAAAAAG
>CAZVXQ010000099.1:0-2266 GCA_964630815.1 uncultured Candidatus Saccharibacteria bacterium
CAAATATCCTGCGAGGGCAATTTCGTCAGTGGATTGACGTAAACTTCTGTAACCGTCATCGATTGCTTGATTGAGTGCCTGCAAAGGTCTTTCTTTTAATAAGACGCGCAGATATGATGCATTGTCACTTTCCAAAGTTCTGAGTTTTTTTAATTTGCTTTCATTTATATTATTTCCGACAAAAATATTGAGAGAAATTTTGTCATTATTAGTAGCGTTAAATTCGGCAACGTATTTTGCTCCAGCTAGAGCGGCATTACCCGATGATGAAATAGCAAATTTTCTATCGCCTTTTTTATAATAAAAATCGATCATAAAGGGAATAGATCGGCCCTTATGTGATCCGTACTTATGTAGATCCTCTCTTTTGAAATGGATATTTGAAATACCAATTTTCTTGGCTAATTCAGGATATTGTTCCAAAGGTGTCATATTGCTATCCTACACTTTTTTCGTTACCATTGAAAGGTGGTTATAATTTTTTGGGTTTGTATCCTTAACCACATAATTTAAAATGTTTCAACAAAATATAAAAACTATGAATACTATTTGTATTTGTCCTGAATGTAAAAACACTATAGATCTTTCTCGGTATCCAAATTTAGCCGTTGGTATGGTTATTGAATGTAATCATTGTGGTATGACTTTATTGGTCAAAGAAATTGTCGATGGTAACGTTAAGACTGATATAGTCGATGAGGGGAAGTAAGAGATCTTGATTTGTTTCTTAACTAGTTGAGAAGTTAAAACCTGCAAGATATTTTTTAAATAATATGAGCAATTGTTTGAGTGATCAAAAATTGTTAGTTTTTTGTTCATGGTTGCTGATGTCTGAATGAACAAAAAACTTTACAATTTTTAGATCGTGAGTCTGCGATTATTATTTAAAAAATATCTTGCAGGTTTTAATTTAACCTTAGGTTTTTATTGAATCCTTTTTATCGTCTCCTCAATCATCCCCCTAAATCCGTGTGAACCTAGAAAAGCAATGACATCATCTTTTTTTGTTGAAGATTTGAGGAAATCTACAAGTTTATCATCATCATCAATATAAATTACATTTTTGTGAGTTTTTGACATTACAGAGCAGAGTTCGTCACCTTCCATTGGTTGTTCATTTGCATTTTCGGCTAATTTGAGTTTTGTTAATCGTGGAACTATGACAATATCCGCTTCATTAAAAGCATTATCATATTTTGCAATTGATTCGCGACTTCTTCCTCCGCTATTAGGTTCAAAAATAACCATGACTTTTCCTGAATATACTGATTTTAGAGTATTTATGACTGAACGAGCTTTTTCAGGTGAATGAGCGATATCGTCAATGATAGTTATGTCTCCTTCGTATCTTTTTTCCATTCGTCTTTTGAGACCTTTAAATTTTGAAATTGCTTCAATAACTATTCTTGGATCGATACCAATACTGATTGCCATTGCAAAGCAACCAGTAATATTTTCTGCTTGATAGAGCCCAAGAATTGGAGAGTTGATGACATAATCAATACTATCTCTTGAAATAGTAAATTTTAGTCCATTCTTCGATTGCGAAAGATTCTTGTAAGAAAAATATTGAGGGCTGTTTTGGTCTAATGGAAGTTGGCGTCCATATGGAATAATTTTTCCCTTATAGTCTTTTATTATAGATTTTACTTCGGCACCATCGGTACATGCGACAATAGTTCCTGAATCAGGTAGGCTTGCTACTAATTTTCTAAAAGCATCAAAGTATTCTTGTTCAGTTGGGTATAAATCTGCATGATCCCAAGATGCGGCGGTAAGCAAAAGTTCAGTTGTTTTGTAATGGAAAAATTTTGCTCTTTTGTCTGTAGGGGAACTCTTGTATTCGTCACCTTCAAAAACACTCCATTTTGAATCAGTAAGCTTTGCAGCAGAATCATGAGACAGGGAAATGCCACCAAACATGTATGTTGGTGCCATTTGAGCGTATTCAATGATGAAAGATAACAATGCAGTTGATGAAGTTTTTCCCCAAGTACCAGCACAAACTATCGAATGTTCTTTGGCAAAATATTTGCCAATAACCTCTGGATAGGAATAGCTTGGTATGCCTTTTTCTTTTGCAAAGATTATTTCTGGATTTGTTGTGCCTGAGGCGGTACCGACAATAGCGATTGAATCATCGTAATCATTACCATCAAACATTTTTTCTGGGTGCCAGCCGGCGTAAAAGTTAATTCCTTGCTTTTCGAGTTCGGTAGAAACAGGAGGGAAGAAACCTTTGTCACTACCAGTAACAATAACGCCT
>CAZVXQ010000100.1:0-2256 GCA_964630815.1 uncultured Candidatus Saccharibacteria bacterium
CGTCTAACTTGTCCGTTCATTACACGAATAAAAACAATAACTCCGGTATGATTGGAATATTGAAAATCAAAAATCAGTGATCGCAAAGCTGTACTTGACGATGTCATATCGACTCCATGTGGTGCGGGAACACGTTTTATGACTTCATCAAGAAGAAATGGAACATTTTCACCAGTTTTACCTGAGACTTTAATTACACTATCAATATCACAGTTTAATAATTGGCAGACTTCTGTAACAACATCATCTGTTCTTGCTAGAGGAGAATCAATCTTACTTACAACTGGGATAATTGTCAGTCCCGCCTCCCTAGCCATATTCAAGGTAGTCAAAGTCTGTGCTTGGACACCTTGAGTGGCATCGACCAACAAAATTGAGCCTTCAACTGCTTTAAGGGAACGAGAAACTTCATAAGAAAAATCAATATGACCAGGAGTATCAATCAGATTAAGAATATATTCTTGACCGCCACTATTCCACATCATTCTCACTGGCTGCATTTTGATCGTAATACCACGTTCGCGTTCTAATTCCATTGAATCAAGAACTTGATCTTGCATCTTTCTTTTTTCAATTGTACCGGTAATCTCCAACATCCGGTCAGCCAAAGTAGACTTACCGTGATCGATATGAGCAATTATTGAGAAATTTCTTATATGGTCCTGATTCATAACAGTCTTTACAGACTAGCAGAAAAGTTACATATGTTCCACTTCTGCAGGTGGTACCGGTGTTTTCCAAATCTTCTTGTGCAATGTAGTTATTACATCTTCTAACTCACGATTGTTGAGAAGTTTGAGTACCAACACAAGAGTAACTATACCAGTAAGACCAGCGCATAAACCCTGGAGAAATAGTCCCCAAACTTTTGTCAAAGGAAAAACGAGAGAAAAGACTCTTAAACTCAAAAATGCCACATAACCCATGATAATAGATCCAGCAAAGCTATGAAATAGTGTAGCGAGAACTGGTTTCGAAAAACCAGGATAGGCTCTTTCATATGTCAGCCAGTGTAAAATTGTATTGATAAATGTACCAATACTAAATGCCAATCCCAAAACCAAAACACTCGTTCCAACCTGATCCGTAACCTTCAACAAGTCTTCAAGGAAAAACCTAAATACAGGAAAAGCAAAATATGCTCTATACAAGATCAGACCAGAAAAGATAGTTATGAAGGCGGAGACTATGTTTATGAGTAAAGGCTTGGTCGTCTTGCCTTCTGCATAAAAGGCACGAACAAAAAGTATTATTAAACTCTGTCCGATCGTTGAAAAAGTAAAAATGGCAAGCATTGCAGCAGTCAGTCTTGTATCTGCCCAATCAAACTTACCTGCCCCAAGTACGGTTCTGACAATCTGTGCGCGTAGAACAATAAATAAAACAGCAAGAGGCATTGACCAGAAAATAATATGCTGAGCCGAAGCAATCATTTTTTCTTTGAACTCAGTTATTCGCCCCTTAAAAATCAATTTTGATAATGTCGGAAAAACAGCAGAAGAATAACTTGCACCAATAAGAGTCATCGGCACCGACTGGAGATTAAAAGCAAAATTATAGATTGAAATAGAACCACTAGCCATAAGAGATGCAATAGAGATCAAGACAAAAGAAGAAAGTTGATTTGCAGATAGAGTTAATGTTCGAGGGAAAGTTGTAAAAGCAATCCTTTTGATATCAGTCCATTTTATTTTTAATGTAAAAACAGGAAATAGTCTTTCGTGAATCATAAACGGTATCTGAATACCCATATGCAAAAAAGCACCCAAAGCTACGCCAACAGCCAAACCTGCTATTCCAAAAATTGGATAACCAAATAAAACTCCTGCAATTATGCCTGCATTATAAAAAACAGGACTAAAGGCATAAACCAGGAACCTATATCTCATTTGCGTCAAACTTGAAAATAGATTTGAAAGACCTAGAAAGAATGGAGATAAGAGCATAATCCTCATTGAAAGAATAAGCTCTGGCAAAGCCGGACTATTTGCAAAACCAGGAATAATTTTTGGCACTATATATGGAGCAAGAATAAAAATGATAGCACTAACAAAAATCATGCCCACAAAAAATATAGTAAATACTCCATCAAAGAAATTTTTTCCTTTGTCTCTAGATGTTTCAAATTTCTCAATGAAATATGGTAACAAGATCGATGCCGAGACAAGAGATCCAACTGTAGTAAATATAAGATCAGGCACACGAAAAGCGGCATAATAAATATCCAAAGAAGGACCAGCACCGAATGTATACGCT
>CAZVXQ010000101.1:0-2254 GCA_964630815.1 uncultured Candidatus Saccharibacteria bacterium
TTTCTAGACCATAATCAACATATGTCTTTATTGGATAAACCGGCTTCTTGTTAACAAAACCAAATTCAGCTGCCCAAATCCTAATCTCTTTTGGATCAAAATGAACTGATCGAGCATAATCAGGTATCTCTTTTATCTCTATCTCAGGATACTGAGAATACAATGCAGACATTACACCTTGCTTTCTTGCATCTTCAGTCCAAATCAAAAACTTCACGATACCCTCTACCGAAATGAGCTCCAACGAATACCATGGCCTTGCTTCACCTTTCCAAAATTTACCGTATGCACTTCCATCAGAAGAATTGTGAAGAGAATTAAAAAATACTTCCATTGCCTTTGGTGATTTCCAGGTATCTTTTGGCAATTTCAATTCTAAAACAACGTACTGTTTTTCTATAATGGCTTTGCTTCGAACATACTCCTTCCATAATTTCCAAAATATTTGACCCATTATAATTACCAACAAAAATGGAGCGATAGCAAGAGCATATTGCACAGAATGAGGCAATAGATTGGTTTGAAACAGAGTAAGAGTTGATTCAACCGTACTATCAATAGGCATGTTTTAATTATACCACACTAGTTTATGCAAACGAAAATCACCCAGAGGGTGATTTTCGTTTAAGCTTTTTGTTTGTCTCCTACTGGAATATATTTGCCATCTTTGTCTCTTTTGAAATATTTTGGATTTTGGAGATTGACGATAATTGTGTTTTCCTTGACATATCTTTCTTTCATAACTTTGTCGATGACCTCTTCTTTTGTCATTGGACCATTCTTTGCAAGAACGGTTTTTATGACATCTCTCACCACTCCAGGAGCATAACCCCATTCTGCAAGTGCATAAAGTCCACGACCAACGAGAACAAAACGAGAATCTTTAATTAGTTCATTGTGAGTTGTTGCAACGTGAGCTTTCTTATTGAACATTGTGCCAATCTGTTTTGCAACTTCGCGGAAATGTATAGGAGAACCATGTTTACGGATAACCAAGAAAGCATAATCACGCATGCCTTTTGTTTTGATATTTGGAGAAGCAGAAACTCCCCAATCACCTAGTGGATTTTTGCCGATAGATTTGGAAATCTGTAACCAGCGTTTGACCACTTCCTGATTTTTGTATTTTTCTGAAACATCCTCGAGATGAGAAAGGAACTTACCAACCATCTCTGACTCTGGAAGCAAATCTTCATTGTTGAGATTTGTATAAAGTTTCTTTAGGGCTTCTTCTACCTTTTTTGCCAAAACCTCATTAACATGCCATCGATGACGGAATTCATCATCTTCCTTGAATTTGCGGAATGGCTCACCGACTACTAGCAAGAAATAGATATGATTTTGAAGACTTGGATCTTTGGAAACGTGTCCAAGAAAATCATCTTCTACGACAATACCACCTAGAGAATGGAGTAGAGTCTCGATCTCTGCAAAAGCCGCTTTTTCTTTTGCATAATCGTCAGATTTGCGAATATTGGTCAAAGCGTAATTTTCGATTTGACGAACTCTTTCGCGGGTAATGCCATAGATCTTACCAATAGCATCCAAAGTCATTCTATTTACATCCTTACCAAGGCCATAACGATAAGTAATCACTTCACGAGCACGATCGGGTAGAGATGACAAAAGTCTTTTGACTGTTTGCTTTGGTTTGAATGTAATGGTAGGTGTTGCCATGTTTTTATAATAGTGTTAATGAATATGTTTTATCATTTTATCCAATTAAAGTCAACAAGCTTGCGCAATTTGTAGATTTATGGTACAACGTAACTGGAAGGATCTCATAGACGATGAAAAATGTGAACTGGAAAGATGGC
Source organism: uncultured Candidatus Saccharibacteria bacterium (assembly GCA_964630815.1). Classification (GTDB taxonomy): domain Bacteria; phylum Patescibacteriota; class Minisyncoccia; order Phycocordibacterales; family PALSA-1337; genus C7867-002. The sequence continues at coordinate 1,818 of CAZVXQ010000101.1, forward strand.
TATTTGCCACCAAAGCAAATCACCGGCACACCAATGTGGCTCGACACGGAAGTTCCACAAGACTTGACCATTTCGAGCGTTATCCGTCTGGTCGGAACTCTCGAAAAACAATCTGGAGAATTTCTGAACTGGGCAAAGGGGCAAGCAACCGGTGGGACGGTCTTCGCAGATATCAGGCACTTCCGGCATCTTGCCGAGGTGCTCGAAGGCGAGTCTGGTCAGGTTGACGGTCGATATACCCACTTCATTTTGGCAGGAATTGTCTTCGATACCACGGAGCAGATTCGAATTGTCGAGAAAGTCACCGTTGCCGGAAAAACGACCGACCAATCGAAGACGGTCGACGTCAATGCGAGGTACGTTCCTGTGATGAATCTTTTCATGATCAATAACAAGCCGGTCTGGGGCGTTGCCCTTTATCCGGCAAATCAATACTA
>CAZVXQ010000102.1:0-722 GCA_964630815.1 uncultured Candidatus Saccharibacteria bacterium
TAATCACTCCTCAACTCGAAAACAGTCTTCTTGATTTGCAAGATATACTTTCAAAAAATACTCAGGAAGAACTGTCAATAGAGGATCAAGCGAAGAAACTCTGGCTGAGAATGCGGATAAAAGCTATCAGCATGATAGCACCATACATGAATCTAGATGAACAAGAGAAAATTCTCAATATTCTTGGTTACAACAGCGATCTCGCTATCATCAAACAAAATCGATTGGTGAAATCCTTCATCGAATGGTGTGATGACGATAAACCGATCACCCCAAGTACACAAGCCATTAGTAAGGAAATCATAACACGAAGCCTTCACTGCATACGAGAACAAAGAGTTCACAATAAATCAAGTAGTAGCTACAGAAGATAAGGAAGATGAAAGCAATTACCATCTTTCTCTTGAAAAACTCAAAGATTCATGGAAGTTATAAAAACACGAATACTATTCGTGTTTTTATAACTTTATCTACTCAACCGATTTTACCTCTACCTCAAAGGTAATTGATTTTCCGGCAAATGGGTGCTGTCTCGGATAGGTAATGACCACAAACTCATCATTAAGGATTTCTTTTATGGTGATCGTTTGATTGTTCCACTCAGTAGTTGCTCCTGTTGCTATATCTTCAGATCGAAACCATCCTTCCATACCAGGAACGTCCGAGCGAGTAATCTGTAATTTTTTTATAATTTGTTCCGTATTTTGAGTTCCATATGCCAT
>CAZVXQ010000102.1:732-2196 GCA_964630815.1 uncultured Candidatus Saccharibacteria bacterium
CATGCAGCAATACGGTTTTTTTATCTCCTTGTTTCATGCCAAGCAGTTCAAAATCAAACGCAGGAATTTTCTCTCATTTTCCAACATGAATCGTTGTGTTCATTCCTTCTTCTATAACTTTCTCAGAAAAAGAAAGTCGATAATCAATGATAGCGGTCGATCAGGAAGCAATGAGAGGTTGTGAACTGGAAGAGGAAAGAGGTGTATCTTGTGATGTATTACTCCAAGGGAGGGAGCAGGAAGTAAAAAGTGGAGCAATAAATAGCACGAAGAAAACAGAAGCCTTGTTTTGGTAATTGATCGCAGTGAAAAAATTAGTCATAAGCTAAATTAATTAAGTGATACTATCGCATAATTCGAACTCGGACCTTGGGTACCATCAGGGCGAACAATAGTTAGAACAATATAGTATGATCAAGGAGACGTATTATAGTATGATGCTTGATATGACGGTAAATTAACTTGATTTTCATCACCAGCACTAGATGAATGAAAATTCATCGTATTCGTTCCTTGATATGAGGATCATCGTCTTGGAGTTTTGGTTTGAACAAAAATAGGGGATTGGGAAGAATTTACACGCTGAAGATATACATCCACAGCTTTATTTCAACAAAAAGGGGCACTTAATTGATCTGTCACAGGTTGTTCATGAAACACGATAGACTGCTTTTCAGAAAGTTTTCAGAGAACCTCAACTCCCTTAAGATTTTGTCCATAATTCGTATCAACATATCTCGATTGGAACGAGTATGTTTGCCCATCTTTCAATCAATCCTGATAATAGTAGTCCTCCCAGGATTGTGTTTGATATATTTCCGTCATTCATTCGGATGTTTCTCGCAAAATTTTTTGTCTTATGTTTCCCCCTTCTTCAAATTCGATCCGGATACAATTGGCAACCTGTGTAAGTTGAAGCTTTGGCGGAGGTCCCATTTCACTGTCATCGATAAATATAGACTGTGTTTTGGTTACACTATTTGCTCCGGTACACGTGAGCGTATAGGTTGTTGGCGTGATAACCGACGTATCCACAAATCATGAATCTTTGGATAAATCGACTCGTGACGGTTGATATTTCTCACTCCATACGCTGTGACTCGTACCATTGCTCTCCGGACTGATAGATCGACTGCATGATGTCAAATCACTTGATTTATACCAAGAAATTCGATGTGTATTTCAATCTATTTTTGAAGAACTAAATATGAGGAATGGTTCAGAATTACCAGATCCAACCGTCACCGTCGTCGATTGTGTCGCTTGTATAGTGCCTGATTGAGTGTTACCCGATTGAGTACAAGTAAGTATATAGGTTGTGGTTTTTGTTGGTGAAACAGTTTGTGATCCAGATGTAGACACGGATCCAGACCACTCTGGTGAATTTTGATCATTTGTTCGTTGGCATCATATGATGTTCTGTACATTCCACACTATAGTTGTTGTCGATCATGAAAGAATGGT
>CAZVXQ010000103.1:0-2194 GCA_964630815.1 uncultured Candidatus Saccharibacteria bacterium
CCATGTCTGAAGAGCTACGACATCAGCACCTGTTGAACCAACTGTAAGATTGGTACCGAAGGTGTATCCTTGTGCTCCTGCGATCGAAGCGATAGCGAAAAGAGCTATGCCAGATGCAATAAGAACTTTTTTCATACGTATGATTTTTATAATTAATGTACCCTTCTCTATATTACTAATAAGTGAGAGAAGTTAGTACAATTTGTAAACTAATAATAAGGTGTTAACCTTTTTTTCCACTTCTTTCCACAAGACGTTATCGACACGTCAGGCAAAAAGAGTTTGTGGGCGAAACCAATAATGAAAAATGAAAATGCTTTTTTGATTGTAGATTTTCGACGTTCTACAATCAACAAATCCATTTTTCAAGAACTCTGAACATTGCAAATCACCCGCCAAAGCGGATCGAAATGCAACTATTATTTTTTCAAAGTTCACCCCCTTTACAACCTACTCCCTTATTTGATTGCTCAAACAAACGATAAGGTATGCTCTGGGACGAATATGCGAAGCCTCGCACACTCGTTACAAAGCATTATAACTCCAAAATGACATAAGGTGCAAAATCAACTAATGTGGATAACGAATATACTGCAACACTAGCCAAAATAAGCTTTAATTAACCTAATATAATTGGCTATATAATTGTAGTGCAAAACACCCAAAAAGTCAATTTAATTGGATGGATTGCCATTTACCAAAGAATAACGACTCCAACGCCTCTCTCCGTCCTTTTTTACTATTCCACGATTGACCAAATCGATAAGCTCTCTCTGAATAGTTTTTTCACTGCAATCTTTTATGACTCTAGAAAAGTCTTTTATGGTCAAATTTGACTGATTCTTTAGGGTTGAAATAATCAGCTCTTGTCTTTGTAATTTTCTATCATTACTAACTACATGTCCATCAGAAACCCCTTTATTTGAAGATATATTTGGACTTGATCCTATACCTTGACCTTTTGATCGAACATCGGCAGGAGTTCCCATTTTATTACCTAGTCTGAAACCAGTTGAAAACAAATCTGGTGTCTTAAAGAATGAATCTGACAATACATAACCAGCATTTTCTGCACTTTCTGCAAGACGATCACGAAGAAGAGCAATAACATTGTCTATCTCACGAACCAATAAACGATAATTCATTTCTGAAATCAAATTGGATATCTTGGCCACATTTAGCAAAGATAAGGTTTCGAGAGATGCAGTGAAGATAGACTGGATGATTGCATTCTTATCCCCAGGTAAAGAACTCGAAGCTGAAAATGAGGAAGAAATGAGATCTATTCCCTTGTCTCTTAGTTCCCACTTTATAGGCTCCTCGTCCTTTAGTAAACCTGACACCAAATAAAGGGCAGCAGTTATCTTTTCTGTCTTTTTGAATATATAGATCAGGTAGTCCTCAGCAGAAAAGAACCCCAATGATTTCCAATTTATTGGATCGTTAAAGGACTCACCCTGCTTATTGTCTTTATTGTCCATTATATTGTCTGATTGCAACTACTTGTCTGTTATGTGACCTATACTGTGACTGATAGTTTGCTTATGTCTATTATAGTCCAATACACTTGATTTGCAAGGAAAAAATATAATTCAACTACATAATGTGATATTATTACAGAATAATCATATATTTTATGGCCAAGAAAAAAGATTCTATTGATATATCAAAGAAGATTAGGTTTTGGGACGAGATGAGAGATGAAACAGTTCAGGTTATTCTGTCTATATTTTCCTTTTTGTTAGTGGTTTTGACACTCCTAGCTTCATTTGGTAAAGCCGGATGGATTGGAAACAAAATTTTTGCTTTCTTATATACATTATTTGGTGTTGGATATTTTCTAATTCCAGTTATGTTTGTTATGTTAGGCATTTCATTTCTTCAGGGTCTCAAGAAACGTCTAGAAATTTCTCGAATTGTTGGCTCTCTAATCTTCTTAATCTCTGGTCTTGGTCTCATACACGTAATATACGCTGGTGCTAGTGGTATTATAGGCAGGTTTATTGCTTCACCACTCATAAAGCTAGTTGACTATTGGGCAACGAGCATTATTCTCGTCACACTTTTGGTGGTATCGGTTATCATGACTTTCAATCTTTATTTTACACTCAAAGATCTTATGTTCTGGAAGAGAGATAGCTCAGACGAAGAAAGTGATCTCGAAAAGAATTCAAAAGCTTTCACCGCAGAAACC
>CAZVXQ010000104.1:0-2141 GCA_964630815.1 uncultured Candidatus Saccharibacteria bacterium
CGGTGTATCATACATCAATGGTGGAAATCTAGGTATCGGCACCACCTCACCATATGCAAAACTTTCAGTCGTAGGTGAGACAGTCTCGAACTATTTCACGGCAACATCTACTACTGCAACTTCTACCTTCCCAAATATCCTTGCAACCAATCTCAGACTTACCGGTTCACTATATGACTCTACAAACTCAGCAGGAACAAATGGATATGTTTTACAATCAAATGGCACTACAGCACAATGGGTCTCTACTTCATCTTTGAATATTTCTAGTGGAGCGAGTTTGAGTGGTGGTACTACTGGTATGCTCGCATCATGGTCAAGTGGATCAACTCTTACAGCAACGGGTACTCCGACTGCAGATGCTTATGTTGCAACATCTACTACTGCAACTTCTACACTAGCTGGAGGGTTAACAGTTGCTGGATCTAGTGGTCTTACGGTTATGCAGAATGGAAATGTTGGTATAGGTTCTACTACTCCATATTCTAAACTTTCTCTTGTTTCTACCAGTGCAGGTACAACCAATCTATTTTCTATATCAACATCTTCCAGGTACTCAACTCTTTATGGTTTGTCCGGTGCATCAACTACTCCAAATGAATATGTAAAGATTGCAAGTGGTGGAAATACTATATTCACAGGTAAAGTCATAAATCCTACGATTGTTGGTGGTAAGAAGGATGATTCACTTTTGGCAGGAGCTCAGTCTGTATATGTTTCCGGTGATTATGCTTATGTTGTCAATAGTACCGATACATCACTTCGAATAATCAATGTTGCTTCTACAACGAATCCTTATATTGTTGGAGGTATAAAAAATGCATCTTTGTTTAATGGTGCAAATCACGTTTTTGTTGCTGGCGATTATGCTTATGTTACAAGTAGAACTGATGATTCGATGAGGATTGTTGATGTTTCTAATCCAGCGTCTCCAGCTATTGTTGGAGGAATAAAAGATGCAACTTTGTTGGATGGTGCCAGAGATACTTATGTCTCGGGTAAATATGCTTATACTGTAAGTTACACAGATGCGTCTCTTAGAATAATTGACATTTCAAATCCAACATCACCACGATTTGTCGGAGCGTTAAAGGATGCGTCAAATCTTGCTGGGGTACAGGCGGTTTTTGTTGCAGGAAAGTATGCTTATACAGGAAATGTTCTAGATAATTCTGTACGAATTATTGATATTTCTAATCCAACAAATCCATATATTGTTGGTGGAGTAAAAGATTTAGCAAAATTGGACGGAATAACCTCTATATATGTTTCTGGAAACTATCTTTATGCTACAGACAATAATGAGCGAGGTCTTCGAGTGATTGATATTTCCAATCCAGCATCACCGACAATAGTTGGAAACCTAATTGATCAAACCTATTTCAATAATGTTCAATCAGTATTTGTATCTGGCAAGTATGCGTATGTTGCAAGCACAGATGGAGATTATTTTCTTGTAATTGATATTTCAAATCCGAATCAACCACTCATGGTGAGTGCAATAACTAATTCATCTCTAAATGGTGCAGGATCGGTATTCGTATCAGGACAGTATGCTTATGTTGCAAATTCCGTTGACAATTCTCTAAGAATAATAGATGTTGGTGGAGCAGAAGTCTCAAATCTCTATGCTGGAAGTTTGAAAGCTGACACTCTATCGGTTACAGGTCTTACACAATTCAATCAAGGTTTGGATGTTCGTGGTGGTATATCTGCAGACAATCTCAATATTCATGGTATCGGTTCATTCACTCTGGCTACATCAACTTCGTACAGTGCAACTTTTGGAAATCCTATATACGCACTTACCGCTAATGTTCTGGATACAAATACTTCTGGAATCTCAAGTGTTGCGTCATTGATGCATAGTGGCTTAGCATCAACGTCGGTTGGTGTAAATGGTATCGGTACTGCTTTGAGCTTCGGTGCTATTGATGCCAATGGTTCTGCTACGACTACAGGTCTCATTACATCTATATTCACCAACACTTCAGCAACAACACCAACATCGGATATGTTGTTCTCTGTAAAAAATAATGCAGGTTCAATGTCTGAGGCTATGAGAATTAATAACAATGGATTTGTTGGTATCGGCACCACCTCACCATATTCTTTCCTATCAATATCAAATTCAGCATCAA
>CAZVXQ010000105.1:0-2098 GCA_964630815.1 uncultured Candidatus Saccharibacteria bacterium
GGACATATCGGATGAACCTCCTTTGGCAGATTGACCAAGTCCTTTAGTGTTTGAAAAACCTCGAGAATAGTAGGCGCCGCCAATGAATAATTTTGAGCCAGGTACCTTCCATTTGTCTTTGTAGACCTTAACCGCCTTATCAACAGAATATTTGCTGCTCGGACCGTCATATAAATTGGTGTGATGATTTGTTACGGTATCGTTCCACTGCCCATCACTGAAATCGTAACTCATAATATGCACTTGATCAACCAAGGCACATACTTTATCAACTGGGAACTTGATCTTCTCAGGTGCCGCAGAAACACAAAATGCAATAGTCAATTTAGGCATTTGCTGTCTCAGGTACTTGAGCATTGCCATGAAATTGTTGGCATCTGCCTTTGAAGTACCATTGCCTCCATTTCCATAGTTGACTCCATCATCACTAAGGTATTCCCAGTCGAATGAAACCCCGTTGAACACTGGATATTTCTTCAAGAAAGACACCAATGAGTCGACAAAGGTCTTCCTTGATGATTCAGTTGCCATTGTCTCAGAGTACTTACCTGAGAATGTCCAGCCCCCCACGCTTAATTGTAGGTTAAAGTCTTTACCTTGCGAATTCAACGTCTTCTTGACTTTTGTAAACTGGCCAATCAAACCAAATGGTCCGCTATTGTCGTTCCAGTTGTCCAATGGTAGCACACCTTCGTCGGCTGAAGTATATCGTTTGTCGAAATCAGCCCAATTATCTGCACTCGTAGTTACTCCGTTTCGAATATCAAAGAAGGCATAAGAAACAGTCACATTCACATTTGGGTAGCTACACAACTTTTCCAATTGAAGATTCTTGACAAAATGTTTACGACCATAATTTCCCCAGTTAGTGTAATACAAGACCACTTCATATTTATTGTTGGTTGCTTGCGTTGAAAGGTTAGAGTCTTCCATTTGTTAATACACATCGTATCAATTTTGGTTTTGGATTTTGAACGCATTGTTGTTTAAATTGATTAGATATATAAGTATTTTGATATGGAAGCAGCAAAGCCAAAGGAGAAGAAACCTCCTCGTGTATACAAGAAATGTGAACATGATAAAAGGATACAATTTTGTCTCGAATGCGGAGGATCAAGCTTTTGTCAACATGGCCGACGAAAGAATACCTGCATCGAATGTGGAGGCTCAAGCATTTGCCAACATGGTAAGTACAGGTACATTTGCAAAATTTGTGAAGGGGAAGGCGTTTGTGTTCACGGGAAAACAAAGCAAATCTGCAAAATATGTGGAAAAATGTGTCCTCATAACAGACAAAAGAATAAGTGCCGCGATTGTGGAGGCTCAAGCTTTTGCGTTCATAATAAGATAAAATACTACTGCCAAATATGTGACGGGTCGAGCTTATGTATTCACAGTAGAAAAAAGGATCTCTGCAAGCCCTGTGGCGGCAATGGTATTTGCCAACATAATAAAAGAAGGACTAGATGCAAATCGTGTGGCGGTAGCGGCATTTGTATTCATGATAAACAAAAGGAAAAATGCATTACTTGTACACCAGACACAAAATACTTTTGCAAGTCCTGTAGGTTGTTTGTTGTCTCAAACCGGTCTAATTACTTATGTTCCTACTGCAATCCAGACAAGACCAAAAACCGTAAAACCAAAGAGAATCGAGTGCGAGATCTTTTAACCGCCAATGGACTGACCTTCATTCAAGATAAGACTTTCACCAATGATTGTTGTCTGAAGTATCGACCCGACTTCTTCATTGATTGTGGCAGCTACGTCATTATTATTGAATGTGACGAAAACGGTCACGAGCAATACGATAGAGACTGCGAGATTGTAAGGATGAACAACATCAGCCATGCAATCGGTCTTCCTGTGAAATGGATACGGTACAATCCAGACAAGAAAGGTATTCGAATTAATGAAAAGGAGAAAGTCCTGATATCTACAATCCAGACCTATCTAGACAGAACGTTCCTTGAAGATCTAGAAGTTGTTTACTTGTTTTACTAGTTGCTCAATTTTGTCATCTCTCTACATATTCAATATTTGATTATGTAAAGAAATTACCTGCATAGATATACCATAAGTGCATACTCTCCAATAT
>CAZVXQ010000106.1:0-2093 GCA_964630815.1 uncultured Candidatus Saccharibacteria bacterium
CAGTGCTCAAGTAGACTAATAACATAACCTGTAGAAACCAGAGAAAGATAGTATAATAAGTTAAATGGATTACATAGGACTAATTAAGAAATTAAACTTTCAAGCTCCAAAAGATCTTGAATATGAAGGTCTCCAGGCAAAGGCATTAACCAGGTCAGATCTTAAAGCAGATATGGAAGGTGTTAATTCGAGCCTTGAATTAATCCGTAAAACTCGTGGAGGTTCATGGCCATCAGAACCAGTTACAGAGGACTTTGATCTACTTGATCTTGCTTGGCACGAGCGAGAATTTCGCGATGGTACATCGTATGCCTATGTGGTTTATGACGATAAGGGTGCATATATAGGCTGTTTTTATCTATACCCAATGGGCGCTAGGACTGAACTATCTGAATATCTTATGGAATACGATGTTGATGCTAGCTGGTGGGTAACGACTGAGGCTTACGATAAGGGCTATTACGAAAAGCTATATAAAGCTATACAGACTTGGCTAGCCGACTTTCCAATTCAGAAAGCATATTACTCAAATAAGGAGATTCCATCATGATGCCATTTGAAACATGGAAAGATCCGGCAACAGGTGTAGAGTTTGTCTTTAGTCATTCAGATGAGAATTTTACCACTGGCGTAATGTACATACCACCCCATTCTGAGTTACCAAAACATAATAGACCAAAAGCTTTTGAAAACTTAAAACAAATTGCTGGTAAGTGTAACATGATTGTATTTGACCTAGAGGGTGATGGTTCTTTTAGTAAAGTGCTTTCACCTGGCGATGAGTTAAGTATGGAAAAAGGACAATTCCATATCCATGCCAATCCATTTGAAGAAAAATCATACACACTCTTTAAGGCCGAGGGCGATATTACTGAAGTTATGAGGGCACTTAGAGAAAACTTTATGAGAATTAACTAATGAATACCAAAGGCAAGGAAATTCTTGAAAAAATACGGTACGCTACCATATCTTCAGTAGACGAAACTGGTATGCCTTGGGCTGCCCCGGTGTGGTATGTTTTTGATAAGAACTTTGATATTTACTGGTGGTCACCACAAGGAGCACAACACTCAAAAAATATTGCTTCAAATCCCAATGTGTATATAACTATTTTTGATTCAAGCGCGCCAGAAGGCGAAGGCGTAGGTCTCTATTTGCGAGCACAAGCTAATCCGTTAGATGAGAAATATCTCGATGATGCGATTGAACTCTACAACACCTCCACCAAAGTATTTAAGCTTGATCAAGAGAATTGTACGGATAATGCTCCAACAAGGGTTTACAAAGCAATTACAAAAGAAGGCTGGACTAATGATGGCGAGACTAAAGATGGCTTCTACATTGATAAGAGGGTGAAATTATGACAGACGAACAGTTTATGCAAATAGCCATCGATACTGCTAAAGAAGCCGAGTCAACCGGTGGCGCTGCCATTGGTGCCATCATGGTAAAAGATGGAAAAGTGATTGCTCGAGGTCTGAGTAACCCTTGGGGCAAACGTGATCCTTCAAATCATGGTGAAATCGATTGCATCCGTAATACCGCTAAAGATAATGATCTAATGGATATGGCGGGCTGTACAATGTATGGCACACTCGAACCCTGCTCGATGTGTGTCGGTGCCGCCCTCTGGGCTGGTGTGGATCGTATAGTTTTTGGTGTGTATGCCGAAGATGTTGCTGGCAATAACTACGAATATGATGACTACAGTTCCGAGCAACTTGCAAAGACGTCTCGAAGAGCAGCCGATCCTCCCCGAGGTAAAATTGAGATAGTTGGCGGAGTGATGCGCGAAGAATGTACGGGGCTTCTGAGGGGCTATAGGGACTGGCAGAAACAATGAAGCTTTATAGATTTAGCCCAATTCAAAATCAAGACGAACTATTGGAAGCAGTAAAATACATTCACTTTGCCTGTTATAAACTATGCAAACAATCTTTTGGCAGATATCTTCCAAATGCCGGAAACATGGGTGTTTTTTGTCATTATGATGACGAATTCATAAAGCTGATCGAGATTAGAAAAAGAATCGCTAAACCGTCTAGTAATCCAGATCAAAAGTACTTCGAATTATATGAGCCTGTCATTATACC
>CAZVXQ010000107.1:0-2075 GCA_964630815.1 uncultured Candidatus Saccharibacteria bacterium
TTGTTGAAGTTGCGGTAATGTAGTTTACGGTAGGAGAAGTTGATGAATTGAGAGCTCCTGTACCACCATCTGAATATATCCAACCTTGACCAAATATACTTGCTCCGGTACCACCATTTGCAACTCCTAAAGTACCGGTTACTGAAGATAAGTTTGCGATAATACCTAGAGATGATGTACCTATTAGATCATAACTACCATTACTATTACCCAACAATACTTGACCATATGAAGGAGCGGTTGATGTACCTGTGCCACCGTAGCTTATTGAGAGAGTTGAAGAACCAACGAGATTGCCTGAAGAATCAAAAGTAGCAAGTTTATTGGCAAGAGTACTCGATGAAATACCTGTAACAGTAAGAGCGTTATTTGTTATAGATAATCCTGAACCCGTAATATCTGTAAGATAATCAGTTCCAAATAGAAGATTCGTAAGCGAAATATTTGGAAAAGTAGAAGTAGCAGAAGTTGAAGTTGCCGTAAAGTAACTTGCTCGTACATAGTTATCAAATGAGGCGATACCTGCAACTGAAAGTGTTGCAAATGGAGAGGTTGTGCCTATACCGACACTGCCACCATTAGTCACAATGAAATTTGTTCTTGTTGAAGAACCAACAGCGAAAGATGGACCGGTTATACCGTTTGGATTGACTGACAACTGTGCCCAAGGAGTAGTTGAACCAATACCAACATTGCCACTTGAAGCTTTTGCATAAAACATGCTATTGCGAACATTCATAAGAATTGACATCAGATTTACATTACCCCCAGCAGCAGCAATATCAATTTTGCCATCATTATTTAGATCACCCAAAGAAACATAAGGATTGCCACTATTTGTATAATCAACTCTAGAAGCAAAAGTTCCATTACCATTATTAAGAAAGACCGATACATAATAAGAAGTGACAGAACCGACAACTATATCATTGAAACCATCACCATTAACGTCACCAGAATCAATTGAGATTGGCACATTAGCGGGAGTATAATCTACTTTTGATGCAAAAGTCCCATTTCCATTATTAATCAATACTGAGACAAGATTCTCATTATTTCCAATAGAAGCTATATCATGGATTCCATCTCCATCAAAATCAGCGACGGTTACATCAGTAACATAAAGTCCTGCAGTATAATCAGTTCTGGTATTGAAAGTACCATCACCTTTGTTTAGATAAACACCTAAAGTATTTGTACTACCATTAGCAACAACCAAATCTAATACTCCATCGCCATTAAAATCACCACCTGAAATATCACTAGCACCAGAACCTGAGCTATATGTAGCCGGACTACCAAATGATCCCCTTCCGTTATTCAAATAAACATAAATATTATTACCACTGGCATTAGAAACAACCATATCCTTGACACCATCCTTATCAACATCACCAAAAAATACATCTAGTGGTAATGATCCCGTATCATAATCTATCCTAGTAGCATAGGTTCCATTGCCATTATTTATTAACAAACCAACTTTATTCAAAAATCTTTGAGTAAAGGCTATATCCACCTTTCCATCTCCATTTATATCTCCAACATCGAGACTATCTGGTGCAGAACCAGCCGCAGTGCCATAATCAGCTTTTGTTGCCAAAGTTCCATCGCCATTGTTTATGAAAACTGAAACATTTTCGGATAAGCTATTTATAGTTACGACATCGTTATAACCATCACCATTGACATCAACAATCTTAGTTTCTTTTGGTGATGAACCTGTATTGTAATCAACTTTTGTTGCAAAAGTTCCACCTCTTGAGAAGTTTACTTCTCCGGCCTGAATTGAACCAATATTTACTAAATTTCCATTAGATGTAATTCTTTGAGCATTAAGTACACTATCAATACCTCCGGTACCAATACCTCCAGAAATATTTACAAATCCGTTATGACCACTCTGAGAATTTATAGTTGAATAAGCTGTAGATGAACTAGTCAAAACCAAAGCTCCGTTTGCAATCATTGAATATGCTCTTGTAACACCACTAATATCAAGCTTATATATAGGTGTAGTTGTCCCAACCCCCACTTTACCATTCTGAAGAACATTGAGACCTGTAGAACCAGCA
>CAZVXQ010000108.1:0-2069 GCA_964630815.1 uncultured Candidatus Saccharibacteria bacterium
GGTGGAAGAGATGTCGTCAGAAAACGATGCAACTGGGGTTCCACGGTTGATGGCAGGAGAATTTGAGCTAATATTTAGATTACCATTTGTAGCATCAACAAACATCGGATCGCTTCCATTTATACCGTGGACATCATTAAAATTTGGTTTTGTTGGATAGACCATATTGTAGTCAGCATTTATAGTTGTACCCTCTATAGCTGCAAACCAGCCATTGCTAGGTCCTGATCCACAATTTGAAAAAATATTATTATAAACATTACTTCCAGAAGCGTCACCTATTCCTACCGATTTCCTAAACAATATTCCAAAACCATTACTATTTGGGTGAGTTGAACAACCATAAAGAGTGTTGTTATAGAAATTTATCGGAGCATAAGTTTGTCCTGCCAATGTTGCATAGTGGTATGAATTGTTACGAAATGTAAGTCCAGAAATCATACCGTTTGAATTTTCGACCATGAATAATTCGCCTTGAAAATTCTTTATTGTATTTTTTTCAAAAACAACATTGGTTGATGTTAAACCATTGAGAGAGAAAACCTGAAGCACATCCATGTGTGCACCAGAACCAGCTGACAAAGTTACATCATGTATGTAATTGTTTCTTATAATATGATTTGATCCAAAAGGCCTGAAGATATCACTATCCTTCATTGGCCCTATATCATTATTTTCAATAATATGATTATTACCGTATATCTCTATTCCTTGATAATCTCCAGCGGAAAAAACATTACTTGAGAGCCGATTATTCTTTATAAGACATCCAGTCGGAGTACCTTCATACCAAGTAAAAATTATAAGACCTCGCGTATTTGCATCTACATCATGAACATAATTGTTAATAATCTGACAATAATCTCCCTTGATATATATACCTCCATACTGAGGGCCTGTATTTGTTATTTCAAAACCGTCAACAACAATGTAATTGTGCAACACAGCAAAACCTTTCATAACGACGTTACCATTAGCTTTAAATGTAATGGGGCTACCGGCTATACCAGATTTACTTGTATTAACCCTTTCCAAATACGTTCCAGCTGAAATTAAACAAGTTTGCCCAGGCAATACCGCATTAGCACATGCCTGAATTGTCGGATATTCTGAAGGTACACAAAGATTTGTACTCGATTCACATCCGGACGGTAATACTTGATCAGTTTGAGTTGTTGCACTTACTGACAATGATTGAGTTGAAATGTTTCCAGCCGAATCATAAGCAGACACAGTGTATGAATATGCAGTAGAAGGAGAAAGTCCGGTATTGGCATATGATGTCGCACTTGTGGTAGTTAGTAACACACCTCCACGGTATATTCTGTAACCAGAAACAGCAACATTATCAGATGAAGCAGACCAAGATATATTGATTTGAGAGGATGATACTACCGAAGCATTGAGATTTGTTGGTGTACTCGGAGCTTGAGTATCGATTATTGGATCGGGGGTTGGTGTAGGAGTAGGAGTAGGAGTTGGTGTAGGCGTTACTACTGGTGTTGGAGTAGTTGGACTTGGATTACCTGAATATGAATAAAGTTCAGATATGTCTGAGTCAGATAGAGCACGATTATAAACACGAAGTTCGTCAATTATTCCATTAAAATGATACGCTGAATGAGTATATATCTTTCCGATATAAGCTCCTGAACCCCAGCCATTACTAGGATTTGATGCAGTTATATTGCCAGATTGTTTGACGCCGTTTATATATACGTTTCTAATGGATCCGTCCCAACTTACACAGACATGAGACCAAGATCCATTTGATATCAATTGAGTTTGAGAATTATATGAAATAATTCCTGTCGTATCTCCTGCAACCCTATAGTATGCAAACTTTACGTAACCATCACTATTGATTCCATACCAAAAATCACCTGGAGCGCCATTTCCATCAACAAGACTTCTAATTATTGCCCCACTATATCCATTAGACATGGTGGATCTGTTATTAACATTTATCCATGAGCAAGATGTCATTGGATTATTTTGGGATATGGTATTACTAAGCGTAATAGCATCATCAACACCATCAAAATTTATTGCCCCACCAATCCTTCCGC
>CAZVXQ010000109.1:0-1831 GCA_964630815.1 uncultured Candidatus Saccharibacteria bacterium
CGCTCGCTCCGAAACGTCCCTCAGATTCCTTTGTCGCTTCCGAGACCTTTGCCGGAACCGACACTTCCAATAAAAATAAAACTGACAATTTGGACAAACAAAGAGACGAGCTCGGTGCATTCAAAGTAGTCCACGAATTTCTCCGACCAGTTTCTAGGCACGAAGCATACATGGCGGACATTACTTATGGAACAAACAATGAATTTGGTTTCGATTATCTTCGTGACAATCTAGAATATGAACCAAACCGATTACGTCAGCGCGCCTTCAATTATGCTGTTGTTGACGAGATAGACTCTATTCTTATTGATGAAGCCCGAACACCACTAATTATCTCTGCACCTACTCGAGATGCCGAAGGTACATACAGGCAGTTCGCAAATATGGTCAAGCATTTCAATCAGGACGAGGATTACACTGTTGATGAGAAGCATCGTTCTATTTCTTTAACGCAAGCGGGTATTACCAAGGCAGAAAAAGAATTGGGTATAGACAATATTTATACGGATCGAGGTATCAAATCTGTTCATCATCTTGAGACCGCTATCAAAGCAAAGGCGTTATATCACAAAGACAAAGAGTATGTAGTCAAAGATAATGAGGTTGTCATAGTCGATGAATTTACAGGACGATTGCAACCTGGTCGTCGTTGGTCTGATGGTTTACATCAGGCTGTCGAGGCAAAAGAGGGAGTTTCTATCCAGCAAGAGTCTAGAACATATGCTTCGATCACATTCCAAAATTTCTTCCGTATGTATCCGAAGCTCTCTGGTATGACGGGTACTGCAGTTACATCGTCCGAAGAATTTTATAAAGTTTATGGATTGGAAGTGACGACTGTACCAACCAATATTCCTGTTGTTAGAAAAGATCAGAATGATCAGATTTTCCGAACCGAGCTCGGCAAATACAAAGCTATTTCTCGTAAGGTCAAAGAACTTCATGCAAAAGGTCAGCCAGTACTTATTGGTACAGTTTCGATCGAAAAGAATGAAGTTTTGTCTCAATTTTTGAAAGCTGAGGGAGTACCGCATGAGGTTTTGAATGCAAAAAATCACGAAAGAGAGGGAGAAATTATTGCTCAGGCGGGCAAAAAAGGAGCCGTTACAATTGCTACAAACATGGCGGGTCGTGGAGTTGATATTAAGCTTGGTGGCAATCCAAATACGCCGGAAAGTGCAAAGGAAATAAAAGACCTCGGTGGTTTGTTTGTTCTAGGTACCGAAAGACATGAGGCACGTCGTATCGACAATCAACTTCGAGGTCGCTCTGGTAGACAGGGCGATCCTGGCGAGACACAATTCTTCGTTTCTCTCGAAGATTCATTGATGAGGGTTTTTGCATCAGATAGTTTGAAATCAATGATGGGCCGACTCGGCATGCCCGAAGATGAGGCCATAGAACACAAATTTATTTCCAAAGCTCTAGAATCTGCCCAACAAAAGATTGAAGGATTCAATTTTGATTCGCGCAAACACGTTTTGGAATTTGACGATATTATCAATCAACAACGTAAGTCTATCTATGATAGGAGGAAGCGCTTATTGATGGGTTCTATTCAAGATATAGAAAAAGATTTAAGTGAAATCATCGATTCTATTTCAATCTCAAAAAATCCCCAACTTTCTGCAGGTGGTATGCTAAAGACAAAGACTTATGAAAATGAAGACAAAACTGATTCTGATGTAGATCAAGAAAAAGAAAAGTTCCGCGAAATTATAAATAAAAAAGTTGCCGAATTTGGCAGTGAGCATTTCTATAATGCAATCAGAATGATCTTGTTACAGACTATCGATATGTATTGGGTAGAGCATTTGGAAGTGATGGACTA
>CAZVXQ010000110.1:0-1797 GCA_964630815.1 uncultured Candidatus Saccharibacteria bacterium
TTTTGATAGATTATAGCAAAAGCAAATAAAAGAAGAAATTATGAACAAAATATTCCACAACACAAACTAAATGTTTGATGCTGATTCCTTTGTCTACAACCATGCCTTCAAATTGGTAAAATGTTGGCAGATGTCTAAGATCCTCTTGCCTACGACCACATCTGGCGATGTTTAGCATTTTAATTGGAAGGTTAGCTTTGAGCATTTCCCTCACTTGTCCACTTGAAGTATGTGGCGTTATGACCATCTTCCCAAGCTCACTACTTTCTGGAGAGTCTACAAAAAAAGTTTCCCATTCGTCTCTAGCAGGATGATTAGATGGGACATTTAATGCTTCAAAGGCGTAGTACTCCCACTCTATTTCTGGATATCTAGCTCTTGTAAAACCGAGCGGCTTAAATACTTCAACACTTTCGCGGATAGCTTTTGTAATTACATGAAGGTGTCCAATTTCAGGTTTAATCCCAGGTATGGACTCAGATAGTTTAGAACGAGAGGTTTTAGTCTTCTGGAGTTTTTGCTCCGTTTCGGCAACCATCAGCTCAATATTTTTCTTTAGAGCATTAATTTCTGACCCCAATTGTTTTCTAGCTGAGATGTCCTGTGACACTATTGCCCCGAACAAGTTAGCTAGTATGCCCTTTTTGCCTAGATATTCTGCCTTCAAATTAGCCAATTCCCCAAGTGACTTCACGGTACTCAGGCTATCTTCAAAAGCAGCGCTAATTTTTGTTACATCTATGTTCATATTTGCCATATTTACTAGATTATTTAAATAATGTGCCGAAGGTAGGAGTCGAACCTACATCCGACGCTCTTCAGGCGCCTGCCTTGACCACCTTGGCTACTTCGGCTACAAAAAAACCTCCCTTATGGAGGTTTTGCTTAGTAACTGCACAAGCAAAGCCTCCTTTACGCCGTAAACGTAAAGAATTTGCTTGCTTTGTTGCGATTACTGGTCATATCAAGTGTATCGTAGCATTTGGGATCAGACAAAGTCAACAGGATCTTAACCCAGTAATGATCTTACAAATTGAACTGATTTAGATAAGCTTGGGAGATCTTGTTGTGTGTGAGTTTCAAATACAAAATTTTTCCGATTTATATCGGCAATCGATGAAAAGATAGATTTATAGGGAATATCACCGTCACCTATCGTTACATACGCGTTTTTAGAGTACGAAAAGTCTTTTAAATGTATGTAGTTTGACATATTGATCAAGTTGACTAATTCTCTTTGATTAATCTTCGCCCTAGTGAAATAAATGCTTCCGATATCTAATAGCAATTTCATGTTGTGATAAGTGGTGGAGTCTCCATATACCATCTTAATCTCGTCAATCTTAGACAGATTGCACATTGGCTCGTTTTCAAGGTATATAGATAAATTGTTCTCATTAGACTGCGTAATTAGGTAATCGTATATTTTCTGTTCGGTAAGATAAAAATCTAAATTTGCAGTATCGCCCCTAATCATGGAGAAGATCCGAATCTTATCGCAATTAAATATTCTAGCTATAACTATAGCTTTCTGTATATATTGGATTTTTCTTTCTGTAGTAATTCGTGGATTAAAGCCATGTAAATCAAAATTTGTTACAAAACTGTTTCCAGCAGAATCGATTTGACTATACCATTTGAATAATGGAGAAATAATCATCCCGACTTTTATATTATTCTGCTTTAGATAATTGGCAAATTGCTTTAAATCAACTTCGCTTATATCTAGCAAATTGATACCATTAATAGCTCTCAGATCTATCTGATTTATTCCCTCGCTACGTAAATAATCTACAC
>CAZVXQ010000111.1:0-1762 GCA_964630815.1 uncultured Candidatus Saccharibacteria bacterium
AACCACAACGCTTCTTGCTGCAATGATTGCTCCATCGCCAATTTTCACACCTTGCATGATCATGGATTCATGACCAAACCAAACATCATTGCCCACAACTGTATCCCCTTTGTTAGGAAGTTCCAATTTATAATCGGCCCATTCAGGACACCCCTCAGCCATGTTTCCAAAAATGAAAAAGGGAAAGGTAGAAAAGCCGCTCATCTGATGGTTAGCGTCGCTCAAAAGGAATTTAGTCCCATAGGCGATCTGGCAAAATTTTCCAATAATCAGCTGACAAGTTCTAGCAAAGATTACATTTTCAGCCTCAAACTTCTCCCCATGATCCCTTCCATCGTAGTAGGTATAGTTTCCAACCTGAATGTTAGGGTTGGTGATAAAGTTTTTGAGAAAAAGAACAGACTTTGTCATCTTTTCAAGAGGGTAAGGAGTGTCCGGCGATAACATTTATATTCCTTATTTTTCTTTTATAATTTCATAATGCATCTGAACAAGGCCACTAGGATATCCTTGGGAGGAAATCAACCGACACGGAATTTCTCTGTTGATCTCGTAGAACAATGGAATTCCGGATCCAAGAACAATCGGAATGATAGACAAAATCATCTCATCCACCAATTGTAAAGACAGGAATTGAGAAAGAGTTGTCCCTCCATCCACCCAAACATGTTTGATGCCCTCTCTAGCAAGCTTACGGACCAGCTCGATCAAATCTCCACGATATAACTCCATACCCGCTTTGACAGTATCCAATCGATTACTCAAGACAACAACCCTTTTTCCTGGATAGGGATCCGGCACCGTACTAGCAACTTCATAAGTTTTGCGGCCAATAATCAATCCATCAATACTGCCTAAAAGCTTTTGAAAGCCATAGTCTTCATCGAATCCGCCAACACGATCAAGCCAGTCAAGACTGTTATCTTTACGAGCAATATACCCGTCAATGCTAGCGGCTATATAAACCGAAATTTTGGGTCTATCTTTCATGCAGGTATCAAAGATTCCTCTTTACCAACTTGGATTCCCCTCTTTTCGAGCTCCTCTTCTAGCTGTTTAGCATCGATAAAACGAATGGCATCAATCCCCTCTTTTTTGGCGCCTTCCACATTTTCAATCCTATCATCGATAAATATAACGGAAGAAGCCGGTCGTTGCAGCCTTTGCAATAGCATTTGATAGGCAGCCGGATTTGGTTTGTTGAGACCGGTTTCATAGGAAAGAAGAATAGGATCAAATAAGTTATAATAGCCCATGCTTCTTACAATCTCGGCTTGATATTGCGTTATATCGGAAAGCATAGCTGTCTGATAACCTTCATTCTGCAAAGCTTTAACCAGATTGATGGTCCCTGGTATCTCAATAATGGAATTTTTAATCACCATACCAAATTGTTCGTACCAATCTTTCGGTAACGCAATTTTTTTAGAAAGGGCATATTGTTCCCAATACTCTTTTTCTGATCCGCCTTTAGACACCTCTTCTTGCATCTTTTTAAGAGCCGCAGAAAGCTCCTCTTTGGTGATATGAAAAGAATCCATCAAAAAACTCTTCATCTGAGCTGTATCGGCTTTAGCAATCACCCCACCAAAATCAAAGACAACAACAGGTAAATCTTTATTATGCGTAGCATATGCGCCAACAATAGACAGGCAACAAAAAAAAACAAATATCAGAAATTTTTTATTCATTTATCTCTCTTGATTTAATCTTCAACGCCCATTCATAGTATCGTACTGATTGAGATTAAGTAAATCTAATG
>CAZVXQ010000112.1:0-1751 GCA_964630815.1 uncultured Candidatus Saccharibacteria bacterium
GGCCGGCGAGGGTGCGGGGGATCGGGACGTGGTGCCGGAAGTTCCCGATCCTCAGAGGCTTACTTATGGGCAATTTAAGAAAATGGATATGTCAGAAGTTCAACCTGGTGCAATAATTGGAGATATAAGTCCCTCAAAATTATTTGCCAGTCAAAGTTGGGTTGATTCTCAAAAATTAGTTACCGCATCAAATGCTGAAATGGGAGAAAGCCTGGATGTTCCAGTTTGGATTGGAGAAATTCCTATTAAGGATAGACCAGGTCAATTCCAGAGAATAGTCGTCTTGGGTGATATGCATCATAGAACATTAAAGGCATGGCAGTTGGGATTAAAGGTAAATGGACACGTTATGGGAGTATTACCAAAGGGTCAGAGAGTTATGCCATTTTCCACTTTTAGAATAAAAACAGGTGATCCTTTTGCCGGAATGCCCGAATAATTTTCTTGCTAAATTAGCTTCTTGGGTGTAGAATTCTTTTCTATGATTTCAAAAGACAGGCTTGGAGCTTTTGGCGCCGCTATGTTTGTAGCAGCATGCGCATCACCTGCGCCTACTCCTAATCCTGACACACAGGCGTATACGTATAGGACAACTATTGAAAATTCTCAAGGAGAACAAATTTTATTGTATTCTGATGATGTTAGGTATCCAAAAATGCCTGACGGAAAGTCTACGGATATAGTAATTGTTGATGTTTTTTGCCCAAGTGAAGTAGGGTGTGAAGATTTTTTCCAAAGAGATCAAGTAAGCGGATCTGATGTAAGCCTAGGTAGAATTAATCCATTAACTTATAGAAGAATTGAATTTACGAACCAATTAGCACAATATATTTCCTGCGGAAAACCTGTTCCGTCTCCATTTACAAAAGGAGAAAATTGTGGACAGCCTACTTCCTAACAAATAAAATTGCGTTTGGTATTGCTCGACCTGGACCTACTCTATATCCTCCACTCCAAAGCGCAGTTGAGCCTCCGCTATCCAGATTGAGAGCATTTTGGATCCCCATTATTTGTAAGACTCTGGCCATTTGCGCTGCGTTTACGTTGTGAACCACTCCTATGTATGCAGTTGACCCGCTTGATCCCACAAAGCTTCTTGATCCAGCTCCGGCTCTTTTAACCTCATCATCTCCTCCAAAAACTACCTGTCCTCCGGAAACCAAAAGAGGTTGATTTGCTAAAACAGAATCAACTCCAGTGTCTCTTCCCCACTGCGAACTAGCTCCGACAAATCTTGCAGAATTTCCTGAAAAAATTACAGCCGGAACATTTGAATAAATATTATTATCAGAATTAAAATATTTTTTATTTTTGTTCATAAGAAGCGTATCGAATGAATTTGTTTTCCCTGCACAGGATGGGTATGATGCGGGACAGAAATATGATCCGTTTACACCAGCATAAGCTCCGCTTCTTCCTACATAGTCACCTAGATTTAAAACGGGACAATTATCTTTGCAGTCTCCATCAGACGCGGTATCCACTATTACCCGAGTTGAATTTAAATCCGCTGCAACGATATCAACGATAAACTCTCCAAAATCAGTTTTAACTTTTTGCCTTGAATAACCCGATCCTGGAGCGGTGTTGTTAACTACTACATTTGTAGTGTTTCCTACGGTATTTGAAGGTGCCGATTTAGCAATATCAGAATCAATTTTTGAATTTAATTTAGTTAAATCCGCTGAAGCAGATGAATAATTTCGATTAGATAATTGACTCAAAATACCTGCTAATGATTTGTCATAATC
>CAZVXQ010000113.1:0-1682 GCA_964630815.1 uncultured Candidatus Saccharibacteria bacterium
CACATGCTACCAAACATATTATCACCATTGAAGATCCGATCGAATACGTATATCACAATAACAAAAGTCTTTTTTCTCAAAGGCAGGTTGGCAAGGATACCGCAAGCTTCGCCTCAGGACTCAAATCTCTGCTCAGACAAAATCCTGACGTCATTCTGGTAGGGGAAATCAGAGACCCTGAATCCGCTGAAGCCGTTATCAATATTGCAGAAACGGGGCACCTTGTCTTTTCTACACTGCATACCAAGGCAGGTATTAATACGATAAGCAGACTGGTGTCTTTCTTTCCTCCTCACTACCAGGATAGCATCAAGGATAGGCTTGCAGATATCTTCCTTGGCTCACTCGCCCAGCAGCTTGTCAAAATTCCCGAAACCCTCAAACCTAATAAGCTCAATGATCAGATTATCCGTAATGCGTTTGGAAGAATTGCTAGCTATGAGCTTATGCTGAATAATGCTGCCCTTGCAAATACCATCCGTAAATGAGATTTTAAGCAAATCCCGAATATTATCCAAACCTCCAAAACCGAAGGAATGATCACTATTCAGGATTACAATAAACTGATCTGATTATAGATTATCTGATATCAACTCTACTGCTTGTATCTATAGGTAGAACCACCTGCCGCAAACTCACTTTGCAAGAGATTTTTCTTTTTTGTTCAGTTTTTTTCTTATTTAAGAAAATTACCTATGCGCATGATGAAAAAGACAATGCAATTATTTGATCAGCGAAACGAACAAAAGAAATCACTTGAGTTTTGACTTTCTACGAAGTCAGCAGATGTAGGAGAATTTTGGCGATACCAAGAAGGTATCAATTTGGGAAATGAAATTAGCAAAGATGGATGATTTAAGAGAGTATGTTTAGTTTTAAACAATAATATGGGAAATAGATTATTGCGAATCATGCCTATCACTACCAAATATCATCATCGAATGAGCAAATACTATATCGAAGTATTACATTATGAACGTTATAGCCTAAAAAAATGCCGACTTATTATAAATCAAGTTAAACTCATTGACAAGAAGAGACTGTGTTCCAAGCTCTCTCCCAAAACAAATCAGAAACTTGCTTCTTATGCAAGATCTCAATTTACTACATCATTTTTATAAAAAAAATTGCCCCAGATTTCTCTGAGGACGGCCACAGCACAAGGCTGACAAAGGATCATCGCTGATCACATTACTATCAGTATAATCAATGGTTTCTAGAATGCAAAGAAAAACCAAGAAAAAATAAGAAAAACCTGGTTTGTGGAAAAAATAACAATATGCTCTTGTGGAATCAGATTATATCCATATCATTAAAGAAATTTATTTTTGTGTTTCATCATGATAAAAATAATCTGAATCATACTGTGAGTATTGTTGCTCGCATGGCTGGGCCGATCTTACTTTGGCAATAGAAATATCGAAAGACCAACAATCATCTCCAGTAAGATGCTAAGCGGCGGTGTGGAACTGCGTGAGATTGCTCCAAGTATCCAAGCGACCGTCATCAGCTCCGGTGATCAAAACACAGCTCTCTATGATGGTTTTAATCAGCTTGCTTGATACATTTTCGGAGATAATACCTCACAAAGCTCGGTTGCCATGACTGCGCCCGTTGCTTCCAGTAAATCTGAGCCGGTTGCCATGACAGCGCCTGTAGGTACCCAAAAACTTGGTGAACAG
>CAZVXQ010000114.1:0-1608 GCA_964630815.1 uncultured Candidatus Saccharibacteria bacterium
ATATACCCGCCACTATCATCATCCCGAACCATATAAAAAAGATTATCATCGCCCCGCCAAAATCCGGCTGTAGAAATACTAGGAGAAATGGTATGAGCGCATAGAGCCCTGAGATAAATATATGTTTAAAGTTTTTTATCTCAACATGTCTACGGGAGAAATACTTTGCAAGCAAAAGTATCACTACAAGCTTCATCATATCCGACGGCTGGAATGAAAATCCTCCAAAGTTGAACCAGCTTTTTGCTCCGTTTGCTATATGCCCGCCAATAAATAGCAACATCAAAAGTCCAGAAAAAAATAGAAACAGAGCCACGAGAACATCTGTTCGTTTTAGGAATCTAAAATCAATGTTTGAAAGAATGAAAAATATTACAAAAGACAAGCATATCCAGATAATCTGATGAGAGAAAAAAGGTGTCTCTTCTGTGAAAGATTTCATCGTCACAAGACCAGCACCAAGCACCGGCAATATAAAAAGAAACAGTGTCCAATCAATTTGAAAGAAACGCAATTTCATAATATTAAAATGGAGTGGTAAAAGGATTTACCATTAGTATCAAATCTTTCGTAGCTGGAGTACTGGAGAGTGTCTGTGGCCAAGTAAAAAGCAGTGGAGAGAATTCATTGCTCGGAAGTCCATCTTTGTGTGTCTTTGAAGCATTTATCGCATTGTGATTTTGATCATACAAGATAGCTATGACATCAAATTCAGGAAGATCATATATAGAGTCATTACTTGCGCGTGCTGTTAATGTCGGAGTGGTATCTTTGCTACCTTCGTCAAAGATTATGTTATCAATTTGTATAGGCAAAGTCTGGATTGTTGGTGGTTTTTTATACCAAACAAAAGGCGAAGTAAAATCAAAACTGACACTACGCACTTCGCTTGCGCCTGCATCAAATCTTGGTTCAAAAACTGCAAATTGCTGGTTGGCTGGGATAAATGTCTTCCCTTCTCGCCTTCCTATCAAGATATTTCTAGTATCGTAAATCTTAAATTCATAATTCACCTGCATGACCGCAGCTTCTTTGTTTCTGTTTTCAACAAATGCGACAAGGTTGTAGACATTCCCTGTAACAGGAAAAGCTCTATACCAGAGTATGACTGGCTCGGTTGTATCTGCGGTACAAATCTTCTGACAGATTCCTCCACAGTCGACTCCACGCTCATCGCCATTTCTCTTGCCGTCGAAACATGTAGGCTTTCTAGTAATTATCGGCCAGATAATAATAAGAACAATAATAGCAATGACGCCAAATAGTCCCGAAAGATATTGCATTTGTCTCCTCCCTGCCCATGACATATATAGATATCATAACAAAAAACCACTCCCTTGTGGAGCGGATTTTTGTTTTTGTTAAATACTTTGTTCTGGCGACAACCTACTTTCCCCATAAAGAGTATCATCGGCGTAGATGGGCTTAACTTCCGAGTTCGGAATGTGATCGGGTGTGACACCATTACCAAATCACCAGAACAAAATATTCAACCCAAAATTTTCAGATAAATAATATCTGAAAACTGAATGCTGTTGGACGTTAAATTGATTTCCATATTTCCTAATAGGAATCGAACGATTAGTACACCTTGGCTAAACACATTAC
>CAZVXQ010000115.1:0-1553 GCA_964630815.1 uncultured Candidatus Saccharibacteria bacterium
TCTGTTTTTTATTCAAAATGGATTGCTGGCAATGATCTGAAAAATATTCTTCAGGAGCTTAGGCCTGCTCTGTATTGGGTGACTGCCTTGGTTGTTGTTGGTATTTGTAATACAAAAGAGAAAGTTAAGTCTTTAATTGTTGGTTTGTGGCTTGTTTCTGTTTTACTTTGCATTTTGTTGGCGGTTCAATCCTTTACCGGCATCAGGGTTTTGGGGGTCGGCCAGTTTTTTGAACTTTATAACGTTGATACGTCTGTAAAGGGTGTTTTGCGATCAACAAATCCTGGGATATATCTAGTTATTTTCTTTATATTGCTTTTTTTTGCTAGGTTTTTGTCTGGTGAAAGGCAAAGTATCCTTTATTGGTTTTCGATTCCAATAATGTTTTTAGCGGTATTGCTTACCTTTGGCCGTGGTATATGGTTTTCTCTTTTGGTTTCGTTGTTGGCGGTATCTGCTCATTTTGGAAGAGAAAAGGTTGTGAAGTTGTTAATTGCTATCTTTGTGTCACTGTTTATCGGTTTGGCAGCTCTTTTTGTAATTAAGCCAGACTTTGTAGGGGCATTGTCAGATCGGGTTTTTAGTATCAAAAATGAAATTGAATATGGATCATCTCTTGATAGAAGAAAGATCGAGACTGAGTATAGCTTGAGGTCTATTGCCAATAATCCTATTCTTGGCGTTGGACTGGGGGGTACTTATAAGCCTCAGCAAAATTTTTCTAATTTTGTTGGTGAGGAACGATATATTCATAATTCATATTTGTTTATAGTTACCAAGGTTGGTGTTTTTGGACTGTTTTTCCCTTTGTTGCTTATTGCTGGTGTTTGGCTTCAGTATAGGAAAATGATTGTTGCGACCTACGGTGACCAGAAAAGTCTTCTTGTATCGAGTTCGATGGCGTTCTTTATACCTGCTTTTATGACTTCATTGACTCAACCGGAGTGGGTTTCATATACCGGAGTTGTGAATATCGCTCTTTTTGTTGGACTGATTGCTTCATTAAGAAGATTTCAGGTTTCTTCGGATAGAGGCTTTACTTCATGGTGAAGTGTGCTGTAGTTTTATTAAATTGGAATGGCTGGAAAGATACACTTGAGTGTCTGGAAAGCGTCTTTCGACTTGCTAATCCCAATTTGCACATTATTGTTTGTGATAATGCGTCCACAGATGGCTCGGTAGAGAAAATACTTGACTGGTCGCAGGGTAAGTTGGCTGCGGTTGCTTCGTCTAATGATATGGCGCCGTATTCAAGTCCGCAGGTTGGCAAGCCATTACATGTCAGAGAGTTGTATGCAAGTGATTTGGCGGACCCGAGTCTTCTCTTTGACGATCAGGCTCAGTTGACACTGATTCATACTGGTGGAAATCTAGGTTTTGCCGGTGGCAATAATGTGGGTATTCGCTATGTGCTACGTAATCCGGATATCGGTTTTGTCTGGTTGCTGAATAACGATACGGTAATCGACGCCAATGCGCTGAATGCATTGCAGCAACGAATGTTATCCGACGAACGCATTGGTATATGTGGTTCGACGCTGCTGTTTTATCAC
>CAZVXQ010000116.1:0-1538 GCA_964630815.1 uncultured Candidatus Saccharibacteria bacterium
TGCCTATGTTGATGTTATTATCAATTGGGAGGGCAAGAGGGTTCCTCTAGAAATTAAGACATGCAAGGACGAGGCTTTTAATTATTATGAAGTCTCTGGAAAACCAGCGGCCTATCATCTTTTACAATTATTAGTGTATATGAAAGTTCTTGATTTGCCAGAGGGCGCTTTAATTTACATCAATAAAAATGATCAAAGAATGCTTTCGATTGTTGTTCGTATGAATGCTCACAATCAGAAGATTGCTGATTACTACTTTGACTGGATGCGTGTCACGCGCAGGGCGTGGGAAGAGAAATTATTGCCCACCAGGCCATTTCGAAAGCACAACAAGATATGTCAGGAATGCCCGCTCCAAAAGGATTGTTTTAGTGGCCCCGATGGGGAAATTACTCTAGACAAGTTAGAGGTGAAGCGACCGTGAATGACATAGACATATGTGCCAGAGAAGGTTGTGGCAATGTATACATAAAAAATACTCATAATCAAAAATACTGCTCAGGAGAGTGTTGCCGTATAGCAACAAATGCAAAAATTATGGAGCGATACTATGAAAAAAAGCATAGGCTGAGCGGAAAAGAGCGAGTATGCAAGTCAGAGGGATGCGGTAAGTCCCTGTCAAGATACAATGCATCTGATATTTGTGCGGCATGTGAGAGTAAACGAACCAATGTTGACCTATCGGACGTTGTTACTACTTTGAATAAGGTATTGCATGTTAGTAAATAATCTTTTAAAGTCCCCGGCGAAAGTAGTTGTCGGCATTGATGCCTCAACTACCAGTCTCGCTTTCTGTGTATACCACGACGGTATCCCCGTAAAGTGGGGGAAAGTTAATATTGATGGTGCAGATATCTATGAGAAGATAAACGATGCATCACATAAATCAAAAGCACTGTTTGCCAATTTGGATGCTGACTATATTTGCATAGAGGCGGCGGTTAAGGTGGCATCAACCGCAGTCGCTATTAAACTTGGATACATCTTTGGTGCTATTATTGCACAGGCAGTAAGGCCTCAGACCAGGGTTCTTGCTGTTCCTCCGATTTCATGGCAGTCTTATATAGGTAATAAAAATTATACTGCAAAACAAAAAGCAGATTTAATGGCAGAGTTTCCCGGGAAATCTCCAACGTGGATAAAATCAGAGATTCGTAGGAGAAGGAAGCAATACACAATGGCATATTTTAGTACAAAATACAATATTCAAATAGCAGATAATGATGTTGGTGACGCATTTGGTATTGGATATTATGCGGTGGAGAATTTTGTAAAATGAAATTATATAAATCTAGAGTATGGCTTACAAAGCGATATGTAGAAGATCGCAAGACTATTGTTGACATAGCAAATGAATGTGGTTGCAGCATTCAGACAATTCAAAATTATCTAACAAAGTACGGACTAATAAAGGGAGGCAGGAGTTGGAGCAAATAGAGATTCATAAGGTTATTAAAGAGGTCTGTGATGAAATGGCGGAATTCTTGATTGAGAAGAACAGGGCTTACGGATCATCATTCTCCGACCCTGTTGGAATC
>CAZVXQ010000117.1:0-1534 GCA_964630815.1 uncultured Candidatus Saccharibacteria bacterium
CAGCCACCGCTGCAACAGTTGGCACTGGTCTTGTTGCATCGATCGAATCCACTGGCAAAAATGCAGAAGAAGCAGCAAAAAAGGTAATGAAACCACTCGAGAAAATCAAAAAATGGTCTTCAGATATCGGCGATGCTTGGGATGCTGGATGGGAGCTCCTCAAAAAAGGTGATATTAGCAAGGGTATATGACTCTTTTTTGCTGTGCTTTTTGGTGGGAGCCTCAAGGATGCTCTCGCGAAGTACGCTGGAAAGAAAGAGGAAAGTACGGTGAGTACCCCCCCAGAAAAACCTAATCAACCTGATGTAAATGAAGTGAAAGAGAAGGAAAAAAAATGACATCAAATAGCTGAAGCTGTTAAGCTTTTGGTCAATATCAATACAGATGATTCTATATGAGATAATCAAAAGAATCAAATGCAGAAGTTTCTGCGTGATGAGGAATTCACGAAATTACCGTTGTCTACTATATGACCAATGTTTGTTTCCAATGATTATAAACTTACTGACACACTTAGAAAAACACTTGCACCAGCTATTCAAAATAGTGGTGTAAATGAGGCTGATGTACAACTTGCTCTTAAGTGCATGTTTTCACAGAATGGACTGATTGCAAAACAATTACAAGAAATATATAAGCGTTCACAAGAGAAAAACTGACAAAATGCAACCATATGACAATGTATTTTGGAATCATATAGTTCTCTCGGGATATTTATGAAGCTTGCAGATCGTCAACCTGGCATTGATGATGTTGATATCTGAATAAATTATAACCATCAGACGTGAGAAATCACCTGATGAGCTAAAGAGATTATTTGAGATAGGCTATCGACAAAGTCTATAGTGTATATGGCACATACAAATAAGTGAGATACTGTGCCAAAATCTTCAAAAGATCTGAAACTGAATTGAGAAACAACCCTAGATGAGAAAAGTCGTCGTGAAATTGCTGACTTTACGGATTTTGTTGGTGGTGTGCGAAAGAATTACCAAGTTATATTTGGAAAGCAAATTAGCGATCCAAATATTGCAAGTCTGATAAAGAGTAACCTTGAGAATATGTCATATTCCAATGGATTAAAGATGTATGCTCTTCTGGATGGTAATAATGATCCCACAAAGATGCTTGAAGCTCAACGTTTCGCGTTACTTATGTTTCTTGGAAATATTGGGGATAATACTCAGGGAACGAGCCAGTTTAATACATATATGATTGAACAAGCTGGATGGCATGCTCTTGGAAAGGCAAATGATTTGCCTGAGAGTTTTAGTCAGTATGCTGAGTTATTTCTTAGAAAAACGTGGAATTTAGTAAAAGGTGCTGCTGATAAAACTTTTGACTGATGGGTTGGAGTTGCGCGTGAGAATAAGATTTTAGCCACGGCAATGTTTATGGCATTTGTGTTTTCATTGCGCTGGACAAAAACTACTGGTATTGAATCATTGATCCCAAAGATTAAATAGTTTGCTTCGGTTTATTTCCATCCTTGGGTCCAAAACCCCGTTTGCTTTCAAGCCGATTGTAACTAGAG
>CAZVXQ010000118.1:0-1524 GCA_964630815.1 uncultured Candidatus Saccharibacteria bacterium
AAAAAAAGTATTTTAATTTAGAAAAAAATATATAACTTGAGCCTTATATAACCAAGCTGGATCTGCTCGCCTCCAAATAAATGTGATTATTTGTGGCTCGGCGGGGGAAATGCAAAATATCAGCGAGGTAGGCAGGTTACACAGGTAAACAGGCCGGTACAGGTCATTACATGGCTTGGGGTTGCAGGATATTTGCACTCTCGTGCGTCGGATGGAGGAGTCTGGGGAGGAAATCCGCCGCGCTCTCTTTATTTTTTGAGAGCTTTTTTTAATGATATGATTGCTTAATGGAAGATCAAATACCACTAATTCAAAATTCACCACCCGTAAATCCAGTTTTATCAAAGACATCAATTGTCGTTGGAATCATATTGTTTATTGTAAGTATTACCTCTTCGTTCTTAAGTGGGTATTATCTGAATTATTTAAAATTTGAAAATATCCAACCCTTGGAATCGTCAACACCAGTTCCACTGCTAAATAGTACTGAACCATTGACTGAAGAAAATCCGGAGATCTCCACGCTCAATCAAGTAGGTAGAGAATATTATGACGATACCATCATGGCTGTTTCTGAAGATATTCCAAGAAAAATCCTTGTTGCCACAGCTACTAGACAAGAGACAGACAATGGTAGTAATCAGGCGAGTAGAGTAAGTTATTTTGACGGTGATCACTGGGTAAGAAAAATTGCGACTAAAAAATATGATTCAACGGCTATTTATACCAATGACTTAATATCAAAGTGGAAAATTGATATTGACCCCTCACGCGTCTTAAAACAAAGTGTAGAGGGAGGCCTTAAGATAGAAGGGAATTCAATAAGTTTCGATACTGGTATTATTACGAACAACCTCGGTATTAGAAGTCTTCCCGGTTTTACAAAATTTATGTCGACTGGAAATGGAAAATTGAATGTCAATGGTTCTTCTATGGCAGCCAAAATCCTATATACTAGAATTTATTCAAATAATTTGGCTGACATGCAGTTCTATGAAACGCCGTTTGATCTTACAACACATTGGATGGCATTTTGGGCAGACGATGGCAATTTTTACCACATTGATTCGACTGATGTTGCAAAATCTACTTCAAAGTATCAAACACATCAATTTGGTGTTATGGTAAATAAAGACGGTGCGGTAAGCAAAACTTTTGAGGTGAAAATTAACGCTGACACTGAAAATCCACCAAAATCGTATGAAGTTCAGTTAGGTAGTCCGATTAACAAAACTATCAATTTTACAATTGATAAATCAATCAATAAGGCTCCCAACAATTCCTATAGTTGGTATATGAGTAATGGAGTCGGGATGACAGAAAATCAAATTAGTATCTATGGAGTAGTGGAATACATTCATCACTAAAACCAAGGGTTATCTCGATGATTTATTCTCAAGAATATTGCTGCCATAATCGTTATAGTGAATAAAATTAGCATAGACAGTCCGATTGCAAAGCGTTTATTTTTTGTTATTTTGGCAATAAAGATGCCAATACTCGCTACTGGCACGCTTAACCCTG
>CAZVXQ010000119.1:0-1502 GCA_964630815.1 uncultured Candidatus Saccharibacteria bacterium
ATCGACAATTTGCACTTTCATGTTTATTGGACGAACCTTTCTGCTAATTCACTAAGTCTATCTACAAATCCCTTAAAGCCATGATTTGCGCCTTCAATAATTGAAATTTCCGTATTAATGTTTTTTATGCTATCGACTCTAGCTTTCCATGCATCGATAGAGCCATCTATCTGTGTAATCCCAATATCACTATCTCCATACACTATGAGCATGGGCTGATTTACTTTGCCCAGTAGCGCGCCGCCCTCACGATTCCCGTAAATGTCGGCGGCACTACCTTTTTCACAGATTGTTAAATATGTTTGTGCTGATATGGGTGTTTTGTCTAACCAGCATTCTGCACTAACTAGTTCTTCCCCTTTATTGTTAGCAACAAGTTCGTGTGCTTTAGTAATGTAACTTGAATTATTTTGATCTGTATTTGCCCAACCAACCATATCTGTTGGTGCGAGAAGAATTATTTTAATAATCTCTAGTGAATTTGCATTGATAACATAGTTCACAACCTTGGTGCATCCAAGGGAATGACCCTGCAAAATAAATTTAGTCTTGCCTATAGATTTTAGATAATCAATAGCTCCTTGTATGTCGTATTGACTTTCTTCAAAAATCTCAAAGCAACTGCCGGCATGCTTCCATTCGTCTCTCTGGCGAAAATCACTAATTATCCCTCTTCCGCGTATATCGATCGTGAAGAAACTAATGTTTAGTTTAGCGTACGACTCTCGTAAGTTGTCTAGGAAATAATTCTCATAACCGTTACCAGACATACCATGAATGTGAATAACAGCAGTATTGCTATCTGCAATACTGAGCCAGCCCTGTAATTCAACATCATCACTTGCTTTAAATCTTATAAATTCTACACTCATATATTAACCCTGTTAGGAAACTCATTTTTTGTTGCAAAGATAATATTTTCAACTTGCAAAACCTCAGAATTGTACATACTGTCATATGTTGTCCATGCATATGCTGGTGCAGCCCAGACATTGCCCTTAAAGCTGTTAAACTCTTTGGGTTTTGCCTCAAAGCCATAGCCAAACAGTAGTCCATCTTCCAGCATTTTTGTTATTTTTGTTTCGTTAAAGAATTTATGGGCTATATCCACCAAGATAGCAGATTTCTTTACTGAAGCGAGATGCGTGCCAGTCAGTAGCTTTGACGTCTCATTGTTTTTAGCTAGTGTAGGGAAAATTACATCTGCAGTAGACATAAGTTCTTCAAGAGACAACTTAGTATAATTAGCATTTTCAGATGAACGTGACCAATACACGACTTCCATTCCTAAACCTTTGCAACGCTTAGCAATAGCGTTACCAATGTTTCCAAGGCCAATAATTCCGACTCTCTTGCCCCTAAGTTGTACTCCACGATATTTCATAAAGTCTTTCAAATCGGCCTCCGAGCCACTGATCCAACAAGCTTTGTGTATAGAGCGAGGCTCAAATCGGCATTTTGCTCCGTATTCATGCTCTAAACGATATTGGAGTACTTCAAAT